>NZ_JBANDI010000037.1:0-24530 GCF_039123485.1 Flavobacterium sp. PL12 | reverse complement strand
CACTTTAAATATACTGATTTTCAGACTATTAAACTAATTATTTGAAAGTTATTTCTTTCTTTTTTTGTCATTTTTTCAACCCTTGATTCACATTAATAATTAGTTTCAAAAAAAAGGACGGCTGCGTTATTTCGCTAAAGTAAATATATTTTTTGGTCGTAAAATAAATTTATTCAATCTAAATTGCAAATTAATCGAATGAAGACAGCTATGTATAGTGTTCGAGTAAAAATTATTGAACAATGGTAATGTTACCCAGATTAATAAAACCACAAAAAAAAGCAAAATAGAATCATACGACTCTATTTTGCTTTTCTTCAATAAGATATTCTATAAACTATAAGCTCTCTTCCAACCAAGCCTGCATCATCCAAATAGTTTTTTCTTGCTCAGAAATAAAATCACTCATCATAGCATTTGTTCCCTCATCATTTATTTCTGCAGATTTATTAAGTATCTCTCTCTCAATTTTCAATAAATGAGACAATGAGGTTACAATCAAATGAACTGCTTTTTCATCATTAGATATATTTTTACCTACAACTAATTGATTGTTTTTAATATAATCCTCAAAAGTATGTAACGGAGTTCCACCAACTGTCAACACGCGCTCTGCGATTAAATCGATTTTTATTTGCGAATCAGTATATAATTCTTCAAATTTAACATGTAAATCAAAAAATCTTTTTCCTCGAATGTTCCAATGAATTCCTCTCAAATTCTGATAATACACCTGAAAGTTTGATAATAAAACATTTAATTCAGCAACTATTAATTCTGATTCTTTAACTGGTAATCCTAAAATATTAGTTTTCATTTTTTAAGTTTTTTTGTAATTAAATTCTTTAGTAAATTTACCATAAATTTAGCGAAAATACTATAATATAAAGTTATAGTTTTACTAAATTTGCATTAGAAATTACTATACCATGACAATTACTCAATTGAAATATGTTCTTGCAGTTGCTGAACATAAAAATTTTACATTAGCTGCTGAAAAGTGTTTCGTAACTCAACCAACCTTGAGTATGCAAATTCAGAAAATTGAAGAAGAATTAAGTATTCAGATATTCGACAGAACTAAGAAACCAATTCAATTAACTGACATTGGACAGAAAATTGTCAATCAAGCCAAAAATATTGTCATCGAAGCGGATCGCATCCAAGATATAGTAGAGCAGCAGAAAGGTTTTATAGGTGGAGAATTTAGATTAGGAATTATTCCAACAATTATGCCTACGCTATTACCAATGTTTCTGAATAATTTTATTAAAAAATATCCAAAAGTGAAGCTTATTATCGAAGAGCTGAATACGGATGAAATAATTACAAAACTTAATAATGGTCATCTTGATGCTGCAATTGCTGCCACACCATTATTGGAAGAAAAAATAAAGGAGATCGTATTATATTATGAGCCTTTTGTCGCTTATATTCCAGAAAGTCACCATAATTTCCAGAAAGAAGAGATAGAAATTTCTGATTTGAATTTAGACGAAATATTGCTATTGCAAGATGGACATTGTTTCCGTGACGGAATTTTAAACTTATGTAAAAATAATCCCCGAAGCGATAAAGGACACTTCCAGTTGGAAAGTGGTAGTTTTGAGACTTTAATTAAACTTGCCGATGAAGGTTTAGGAACAACACTGCTGCCTTACTTACATACTTTAGATCTAAAGGAAAATGACAAACTAAAACTTCGTCATTTTAAAGAGCCAAAGCCAGCTAGAGAAGTAAGTTTGATTTTCCCTAAAAATGAATTAAAAATTCAGATAATTGAGGCATTGCGAACTACAATTGCCGGAGTTGTAAAAGGAGCGATAGTTTTCCAAAACGTACAAATTATAAGTTCAAAATATAAGAAATAAAAAAAGGAACCTTTTAAGGTTCCTTTTTTTTATGAATTTACAATAAGTAAACATTGTTTCAGTTCTGGTTTTTCCATCGTAAAGCTAATTAACCATTCACGCAACTGTTCCATTTCGTAGGGCAATAACATTTTGACCGCTTTTTCTAATTCTTTGCAAAAAAGATTAGCATCAAAACTTACTCTTTCTAAAACTGATTTCGTATAATCATACATTATTTTCGACATAATTCAAGGCAGATTTTGGTTATATTCAAATTCTAAATCGTTGTAAAAATACATTCTTTTTAAGATAGTGTATAAACATTTAACGAACTTTTTGGTTTTTTATTTTACTAATTTTAAAACATTGTAAATAAAGGTTTTACAAAACAAAAATAATAAAATTTTAAAGCTTTGTAGCGCGAAACATTTCTCTTTTTCCTGGAGGCCCCGCAAGCTTTTCAACTGTAAAACCTACCTCAATCATACTTCTTTTTACTACTCCTCTAGCAGCGTATGTAACTAGCACACCATTTTCCTTGAGCGCCTTGTACATTTTTCTAAATATTTCAGTGCTCCATAATTCAGGTTGCACTCGATATCCAAAAGCGTCAAAATAAATCAGGTCATATTTATTTTCCTCTTCGATTGCTTCAAAAAACATTTTCCTTTTTGTAAGCGAAAAATCATTATCTAAAATTGTTTTTTCTTCCCAATTGCTTTCATGCATCTTATCAAAAATAGCACTTTGATCAACTGCTTCTAATTCTGCTACATAATTCATGTTTAGGACTTCATTTGCAGATATAGGATACGCTTCTATTCCTACGTAATCAATATTTTGATTAATTTTTTTTGATTCTAAAAACGTGATAAAAGCATTTAGACCAGTACCGAAACCAATTTCCATTATAGCTATTTCTTTATTTGGAAATAAAGACAGACCGTTTTTGATAAAGACATGCTGCGCTTCTTGAATTGCACCGTGTTTAGAGTGATAACATTCGTCCCATTCTGTTAGTTTGATGGTTGTTGAGCCATCAAGCGTTTGGATTATTTCTCTTTTCAAAATTATACTCTAAAGTTAAGCTGCTTAGTCAAGCAACATCGTGTCAAATTTAATAAAAAGAAAAGCGTTTCCCTTTTAAAAACAGACTAATTATTACAAATTTACTAGAATTCCTCGGCATTTTACCACATTTTTTAAAGCATAAGTAATTGCGAGTTATCTCTCAGAAATAATATCAATTTCGCAAGGACTTTACTGAATTTTAACTAATTTTGCACAAATTAACGGATACTTAATAAAAAAATATTCTTTTTGAGTATCGCCAGATTACATATAAAAATAAAAACCAATACATTATTATGAGTACAACTCAAACTAACAAAATTGAAATTTTAAAATCTGCTACTTCAAAAATTAATGAGGTAGATTTTGAACACTTAAGCTTTGGTGCAGTTTTTACAGATCACATGTTTGAATGTGATTTTAAAAATGGAGAATGGCAAAAACCAGTCATCAAGCCCTATGCTCCTTTTTTGTTAGACCCATCAAGTAGGGTTTTTCATTATGGTCAGGCCATATTCGAGGGAATGAAAGCATATAAAGATACTAATGATGCTGTTTGGCTTTTTAGACCTGATGAAAATTACAAGCGTTTTAACAAATCAGCGGTTAGAATGGCAATGCCAGAAGTTTCCGAAGATATATTTATGAATGGGTTGAACCAATTGCTACAATTGGACGAATCATGGATTAAAAAAGGGAATGGAAATGCAATGTACATTAGACCTTTTATGATTGCTACAGGACACGGCGTAATTGCTAATCCGTCTGATGATTATAAATTCATGATTATACTTTCTCCTGTAACTTCTTATTATTCTGGTGAAGTAAAAGTACTTATTGCTGAACATTACAGTAGAGCTGCAAATGGAGGAATAGGTGCAGCTAAAGCAGCTGGAAATTATGCTGCTCAGTTCTACCCTACTACATTAGCTAATGAAGCAGGTTTCCAACAAGTTATTTGGACTGATGATGCAACACATACAAAATTAGAAGAAGCAGGTACAATGAATGTTTTCTTTAGAATAAATGACACTTTGTTAACTGCTCCAGTAAGTGAGCGTATTTTAGATGGTGTAACTAGAAAAACACTTATTGAATTAGCGAAGAGCGAAAATATCGCTGTAGATGTAAGACCAGTCTTAGTATCTGAACTGGTAGAAGCTGCTAAAAACGGAAGTTTAAAAGAAATCTTTGGTGCTGGAACTGCTGCAGTTGTAAGTCCAATATCTGGTTTCTCCTATCAAGATGTGTACTATGATTTACCAAAGATTGAAAAACCTGTTGCAATTCAATTAAAAGATAAACTGACAAATATTCAAAACAAGTTAGAAGAAGATACATTTGGATGGACTGTTAAAGTATAATCCATAAAGATATTAGAATATAAAAAACGCCAATTTTCAATCAGAAAATTGGCGTTTTATTTTTCACACCTTTCCGTTTTGTAGTTCATTGAAACAAAAAGTCTTTTTACTTTAAAATTTTAGTAAAATCGGGCTTGAAGTAATTCGCTCCTTTCATTACTTTACCATCTTCACGATAAATAGGATTTCCATTTTCGTCCAATTTACTCATATTACTGCGTTGGATTTCATCAAAAACTGCCTCAATTTTATCTTGTAAACCATGCTCTAGAATTGTTCCGCAAAGTATATACATCATATCCCCTAGTTCATCAGCAATTTCAGTTAAGTCATTGTTTTGAACTGCTTCTAAGTATTCTTCATTTTCTTCTTTCATTAAATTATAGCGAAGTTCATGCTTACTCGCACCTAAATCGGCAGTTGGTTCTTCATGAAAGTCAATTTTGAAAGTAGTATGAAATTCTTTGACTGCCTCAATCTGTTTTTGCATCTTTTTATATTTATAAAATGAAAACACAAATTAGTAAACTATTATTAAAGTAATACCTAAATTTGCTAAAAATATTTTAATTATGTTTAGTAAGGATCAATTAATATTTGCTGTTCTATTTTTTATTGTATTTGTTATCGGAATAGCATTTGCTTATCGAAAAGATACAGGTTTGCACAAGATTTTTTACAAAGGGAGTTATAAAATACTGCTTGGTTTTATTGCTTTTATTGGAATATTGTTCTTGATAAAAATCTTCTTTAAAAGATAAATTAGAGTTCAATAAATTCAAAGTCTGCTGCGTAGCGGACTTTTTTATTGTGAATTTTAAGAGCTCCAAGTTTAGAAGGTGCTTTATAAAAAAAATAGCTTGAAAATCTTTATAAAAAACGCATTATTTATTTTGATTAAATTCTAATTTAATTGATTAAAAAAATGAACTATTTCTCTTTATAACTTCCCTGCTCAATTTATCTTTTTTAGTCAGAAAAATACAAGCATAAAAAATTAACAGTTTATATGACTTCTAATTTAAATCTTTAACTTTACCGAAATTAATAAACCTGCGTACTATGAGGATTTTAAAATATTTGTTTCTTTTGCTACTACTTAGTGTAGTTGCTTTGTCCATTTTTGTAGCCACCCAAAAAGGAGATTTCACTGTAGAAAGAAGTCAAATTATAAATTCCCCCAAATCAAACGTATATAGTTTTGTAAATGATTTTCGAAACTGGGAAGATTTTAGTTCCTGGATGACTGAAGATCCTGAAATAAAAATTAATTATCCAGCTAAGACGATTGGCGCGGGCGCTTCTTTTTCTTGGAAAGGAAAAGACGGAGCAGGTGATGTGAAAACAATTTTTGTAAAAGAAAACGATAGTATTTCACAAAAAATGAATTACGATGGCACTTCATCTTCTGTTTTTTGGAGTTTTAAAGATACCATAGGTGGAACAAAAGTTACTTGGAAAACTACTGGAAAGATGGATTTTTCTATGAAAGTTTACACTGCT
The DNA here is from genome assembly GCF_039123485.1 of Flavobacterium sp. PL12. Lineage (NCBI taxonomy): Bacteria > Pseudomonadati > Bacteroidota > Flavobacteriia > Flavobacteriales > Flavobacteriaceae > Flavobacterium > Flavobacterium sp. PL12. The sequence continues at coordinate 18,739 of NZ_JBANDI010000037.1, read as the reverse complement.
TTTAATGGTGGAATCTATAGGATTTTTGGAAAAATGTATGAGAAGAGTTTAGCTAATCTTGACAAGACACTTGATTACGAAATTAATACTTATAATGTAAAAGTAGATGGGATAGTTAAATTTCCCGCTACGTTTTACTTAGAGCAAACGTTCACCAGTAAAATCTCAAATGTGAATAAAAATTCAAGAATCGTTTTTAAGAAAATAACCGACTTTTGCAATACAAACAATATTGAATTGAATGGAAAACCGTTTTTGATTTATCATAATTACGATTTAGCAAATGATCTGACTCGTTTATCTTTCTGTGTACCAATAAAAAGCCAAATAATGACAAGTTCAGGAAGTGATATATTGAGTGGGAAAATAGAAGAGTTTGAAGCAGTTAAAACTACTTTAACCGGCGACTATTCGCACAGTAAAAAAACACTTGATAAAGCGACAAATTACATTAATGCAAACCGCATACTTGTAGACCAATCATTTACATTCTTGCAAGTGTATAAAGTTACCAAGGTTGATATTAAAAGTCCTTCAAAATGGGTAACTGAAATGTATTATCCAATACAGCCAAAAGTAGCGGCAGTAGTTCCTAACTACGTACCCGCACAAATTAAAAAAGTTGAACCTGTAAAAGTACCAGTAGCCCCAACGAATAAGGAGGAAGAGCAATCTGAATTTTAAATTTCTCTAAACCTCATTAAACCTTTTACATAAATTTTGTTCTAACTTATAAAAAACAATTTTGCACGAAGAAAAGGAATTTATACAGCAACTATTAGATCCTCGGACGCAGAATGAAGCGTTTCAGAGTTTAATATTGGAGTATCAAAGACCGCTTTATAATCACATTCGGAATATCGTTTTAAACCATGATGACACTGATGATATACTGCAAAATACTTTTATTAAAATATTTCAAAATTTAAAAAATTTTAAAGGAGAAAGTAAACTTTTTTCTTGGATGTACCGCATAGCCACAAATGAAGCTTTAAATTTTTTGAAACAAAAATCAAAAATGAGTGGCGTTGCATCAGAAATTATTCAAAACAAAGTACTTGATAATCTTGAAGCAGATATTTTTTTTGATGGAGATGAAATCCAATTAAAATTACAAAAAGCTATTGCGCTATTACCTGAAAAGCAACAACTCGTTTTCAAGATGAAATATTTTGAAGAGCTTAAGTACGAGCAAATTTCTGAAATTTTAGGAACTTCTGTAGGAGGTCTAAAAGCATCTTATCACATAGCAGTAAAAAAAATAGAAGCTTTTGTAACAACCAATTAAACCTTTTTAAAGTAAAAGTGTCTTAGTAGTATATGAAAACATTTAAATTAGAAAACGAGCCTAAAATTGAATCTGGATTTAGAACTCCAGATGACTATTTTGAAAATTTCTCTGTCAAAATGATGGAGCGATTACCTGCGAGTGAAACAAAAGTAATTTCGATATTTCAAAAGAGAAAAACGTTGTTTATGATGGTAGCAGCGATCTTAGTTCTTGCGCTAATGATTCCCGTAATTGCTAACTGGTCTCAAAACAAACAAGAATTAGATTCAGTAGCTTTAGAAAATTATATTACGTACCAATCAAATGTCAATCAGTACGACCTGATTAACGAGTTAGAAACTGAAGATATCAGTAAGATAAAAATAAATGTAGCTATTGAGGATAAAGCTATAGAAGATGTTTTAGCAATGAACTCAAATTTAGAAAATCTTCTTTTAGAATAAATTTAAAACTATTTCTTAATATTTAATTAGAAAAATAAAAATGAACATAAGAAAATTATTTCCACTATTACTATTGCTAGTTTCAGTCAGCTTTTATGCTCAGGGCGAAAGTATGAAAGAAAAAAAAGAGCAGATAAAAGTACTTAAAGTAGCCTTCTTCACTACCGAATTAGACTTAACAAATAGTGAAGCAGAGAAGTTTTGGCCTCTTTACAACACTTTTGATGATAATCAGTTTGAATTAAGACATCAAAAGATGAGAGCTTTTATGCGTAGAATGAGCGATGGCTCGTTAGATAAAATGACAGAAAAAGAAGCATCATCATTTCTAGCTCAAATACAGGATACTGAAGAGGAACTGTTTTTACTTAGAAAGAAATTTACTCAGAATGTTAGAGCAATAATACCAGCTTCAAAAGTTTTGAAGCTAAGAAAAGCGGAAGAAGATTTCAATCGGAAACTTTTGCAGCAATATCGAAATAAAGGATCAAAAAAATAAAAATATTATTTATTAATTCTGTAAAAAGCCCTAAACCGCAGTTGTAATCTGTAGTTTAGGGTTTTTTTATTATTTAAATCGGAGGCGAATCATTTTGCTTTGTCCAGCAGCTATTGCTGTGTTTTCATCTATAAATCGGATTGTATTAAGACTACTGTCGTCTGACAATTTTACCCACGAATTGCCACTGTTATTAGAATAGTAAATTCCAGTCAAACCAACTGTAACTAATGATCTACCTTTGCTTTTAGGCACATATTGAACACAAGAAGCATAACCAAAAGCTTGGTTTTCTGCTACCAATTTCCATGTTTTACCGCCATTACTAGTACTTGCTTTATTAGAGAAATTTTGAGCTTTAATTTCGTAATCTCCCCCAGCAATAAATCCATTATTTGAATCGTAAAAATCAGCTGTGAAAATTCCTGTCATTGCTTTGCCTTGTATAATTGGCGTTTCATAAACAGTCCAACTATTTCCTCGATCAGCAGAATAAAAAACTCTAGACTTTTTTCCACCTGATACAATCCAAGTGTTATTTTCTTTAATAATGATGTTCGTGTTACTTGCAGCAAAAGCGGCTTCACCATCAATGACTACTGGTAACTTATCACAAGAGATTTTGTTCCATGTTTTACCACCATCCCGAGTTTTAATTAGATTTAAACAATTAGTGATGGGATCACCCATCGCAATACCTTCATTATTATCCCAGAACTGCATACTGTCGTAAAAAACTTTCTCGTGATTTTCTTGATACACTAATTTGGAACTCAAATCACCTTTAGAAATTTGGTACAGTAAAGCCGGATTAGAAACATTTAAAACGAAAACATTGTCGCTTGTTTGGGCAATACTTCTAAACTCTAATTTCAGTACATCTTTCACAATTGTATTTTCAGTTTTTTTATTATTCACTAAATTATAAAAACCATATCTTCCGTTATCTGCTGCATACCAAACTCTATTTTTATCGATTTGAATTGCTCGTATGCTTATTTTATCTTGAAATAAAGTATCTATTATCACGTTTTTAAAATTAGAGCTATTTAAATCATCAGAATTATAAACTGCTGTTTTACAAGACAAAAGAGTTGAAAACACTGCTAAAATCAATATTATTTTTCTCATACAAAATTATTTTAATGCTAATTTACAATTATTAATAGAAATACGATTAGTCTCTAAAATTTATTGGCACAGTAATTGGATATTCCAAAAAAGAGAAAATTTAATCCAATTTACTATGAAAACGAAACTTCTACTATTAAGTCTTTTGACTACTGTTTTCGCAACACAATTGCAAGCACAAAAAAGAACATCTGTAAATGCGATGAACTCTGAGATAAGTGATAACCTTGACTTAAGAGCAGTTGCATCCATTTTTGGTGATTCTAGAAACATTCAGGATTTTGAAAAGCGTCTTAATGATCCAGAGCGTCAAATATCTAATTTGGATTTAAATAATGATGATGAAGTTGATTATTTGCGAGTAATCGAGACTGTTGAAAATAGAACGCATTTAATTATTATACAATCTGTTATAGATCGTGATGTTTACCAAGATGTTGCGACGATCGATGTAGAAAAAGATCGGAACAATAAAATTCACGTTCAAGTTGTAGGTGATGTATTTATGTACGGAGAGAATTACATTTACGAACCGGTTTACTACACTACACCAGTAATTTACGCGTCTTTTTGGTCAAATAATTACAGACCTTATTATTCATCATGGAATTGGAACTATTATCCTTCCTATTATTACGCATGGAATCCGTTCCCAATCTTTCGATATAGAAATAACATCAATATCAACATAAATATTAATAACAATTACAATTACGTAAATCATAGAAGAAATGAACGTACTGTAGTATATTATAATTCTAGACGTTCGAATGGATATGAGCGCCAAAATCCGAACTATTCTTTTTCAAGAAGAAACGTGAACGTTGTAAATCGTTACGAATTGGATCAAAGAAGAGGCTCAAGTAATGAAATTGGAAACTCAAATAGAAGAGGAAGTTCATCACGAGATTTAGCTTCAAGAAGAGGAAATACGTCAGGTGAAATAAATGCACAAAGAGGAAGTTCTTCGAGAGATTATTCTCAAAATAGAACAAATCGTTCTGCAGATGCAACAACTCAGAGAGGCAGTTCTTCAAGAGACTATTCTCAAAACAGAACAAATCCATCGCCGGATGCAACTCAACAAAGAGCAAGTAGTACGAGAGATTATTCACAAAATAGAAAAAATCCATCTCCGGATGCTACAATTCAGAGAGGAAGTTCTTCAAGAGATTATTCTCAAAATAGAACAAATCCATCACCAGATGCAACTCAGCAAAGAGGAAGTTCTTCTAGAAATTATGCGCAAAATAGAACAAATCCATCGCCGGATGCAACTCAACAAAGAGGAAGTACTACGAGAGATTATTCTCAAAACAGAACAAATCCATCTCCAGATGCAACGCAACAAACAGGAAGTTCTTCTAGAGATTATTCTCAAAACAGAACAAATCCATCTCCAGATGCAACGCAACAAAGAGGAAGTTCTCCTAGAGAGTATTCACAAAACAGATCAGCACCTTCTCGCGAAACAGCTCCACAAAGAGAAAATTCACAAAGTAGAACAAGCCCGTCGAGAGAAGCTGCACCCCAAAGAGCAGAACCACAAAGTAGAGGCAATTCTTCTAGACAATCAGCTCCTCAAAGAAACGAAAGTCAAAGAACAATTTCTTCCTCTAGAAATGATAGTAGAAGAATCTAAAAAAGACTTAGTTATTACATTAAAACACGGCCCTTAAAGCCGTGTTTTTTTTATTCTATAAAAAGCTACATTTTATTTTAAAAGTGTACTTTTGACCTGTTATTAAAATCATTACATGAGCGCATCGCACAAAGACCTGCATAGTAAATTGACTTTAGGTGGTTTATTAATTTCTTTAGGAATAATTTACGGTGATATTGGAACCTCACCATTGTATGTAATGAAAGCCATCTTAGGCACCCACATAATAAATGCCGATGTTGTATTAGGTGGAGTTTCAGCAGTTTTTTGGACGCTGACTTTACAAACTACAATCAAATACGTACTCATTACCTTGAGCGCCGATAATCATGGTGAAGGAGGTATTTTTGCTTTATATGCGTTAGTAAAAAAAACCAAAATAAAATGGCTGATTGTCCCCGCAATTGTTGGTGGAAGCGCACTATTGGCCGATGGAATTATAACTCCCCCCATTTCTGTATCTTCTGCAATTGAAGGTATACGAACTTTTTATCCAGAGATCAATACTATTCCCATTGTAATAGGAATATTGTTTGTGCTGTTTGCAATTCAGCAATTTGGGTCAAAATTGGTTGGTAAATTCTTCGCGCCTATGATGCTGGTTTGGTTTGCAATGCTAGCTGTCTTAGGAGTGATCCAAATCACACAACATCCTGAAGTCTTTAAAGCAATTAATCCTTACTATGCTTACAATCTACTATCAGCTCATCCCGACGGATTTTTTGTTCTTGGATTCGTGTTTTTATGTACTACTGGTGCAGAAGCTTTGTATTCAGACATGGGACATTGTGGTCGTAAAAATATTAGAATTAGCTGGATTTTTGTAAAAACCGCTTTAGTACTGAACTATTTTGGGCAAGCCGCTTATTTGATCCATCATGAGGGAAGAACGTTGCAAAATTTAGGCGGTAAAAATGGAAATCCTTTCTACCTTATTATGCCTGACTGGTTCCAACCAATAGGAATTGTTGTAGCAACATTAGCTGCAGTAATTGCGTCACAAGCTTTGATTAGTGGTTCATTTACATTAATTAATGAAGCGATGAGACTAAATTTTTGGCCAAAAGTTAAAATTAAATATCCTACTGAATTAAAAGGACAGTTATACATACCCTCAATAAACTGGCTGCTCTTTATTGGTTGTGTTGGAATTGTATTGCACTTTGAGGAATCTAACAATATGGAACATGCTTATGGTTTAGCAATCATATTATGCATGATTATGACGACCATTTTACTTAACTTTTATCTAATAATGAAAAGGGTTAAGTTATACTTTATAATTCCACTAATAACTATTTACTTACTTATTGAATTTAGTTTTCTAGCAGCAAACATCACTAAATTTGCTGATGGAGGTTACGTAACACTTATCATTGCAGCAATATTAATTAGTATAATGACAATTTGGTATTTAGCTAAGCAAATAAATAAAAGTTACACTAAACTTGTAAAAGTTGAAGATTACAAAAAAGTTTTGATTGAACTAAGCGCTGATTTAACTATTCCAAAATACGCAACGCACTTGGTTTATATGACTAACGCTGGAAGAACTGACGAAATTGAAGAAAAAGTAATGTATTCAATTTTACAAAAAAGACCTAAAAGAGCCGATATTTATTGGTTTGTACACGTCAATATATTATCAGAACCATATAAGGCGGAGTACAAGGTTACTCAAATTTTAAAAGACGATTTATACCGTGTTGATTTTAATTTAGGATTTAGGGAGCCAACTAAAATAAACTTGATGTTTAGAGAAGTAATTAAAGATATGGTCAAAAATGGTGAAGTTGATATTACAAGTCGATATGAATCATTGAATAAAAATAACATTATTGGTGATTTCAAATTTGTTTTATCTGAAAAATTTCTATCCAATGATAGTCGTTTAAGATGGCATGAAAAACTAATAATGAACTCGTACTTCCTTCTTAAAAAATTAAGTTTATCTGAGGAGCGAGCTTTTGGATTAGACAGTAGTTCTGTGAAAATTGAGAAATTCCCGATGGTGCTTCATGCTCCTGAAAAAGTAGATTTGAAACGCATTCATTAATTGATAATTCAAAAAAACACTGTAACAAATACAGTGTTTTTTTTTGGAAAGAAATTTATAAATAACATTCATTATTTAAAATATCACATTCAATCAATAAATAGTACCTTTGCACCTCAATTATTAAAAATGAGATTACATAGAAATTTAGTTTACACAACAATAGATGCATTAAATGCCATTTTCAATGAAGGTGAATATGCTGATAAAGTAGTGGCAAGATCTTTAAAAAAAGATAAACGTTGGGGAAGTTCAGATAGAAAATTTGTTGCTGAAACTATCTACGAAATAGTACGTTGGAAAAGATTATACGCAGAAATTGCAGAGGTTAAAGAACCATTTGACAGAGATAATCTTTGGAGAATGTTTTCAGTATGGGCTGTATTAAGAGGATATCCTATTCCTGATTGGCGTCAATTAGAAGGAACTCCAGAAAGAAAAATAAAAGGTCGTTTTGATGAACTTTCAAGAGTAAGAGCTTTAAAAGAATCGATCCCAGACTGGATGGATGAATTAGGAGTTAAAGAATTAGGTGAAAAAGTTTGGGCAACTGAAATAACAGCTCAAAATCAACCAGCCAAAGTTATACTTAGAGTAAATACACTAAAGACTACAAGAGAAGCACTTCGTGCTATTTTGATGGACTTAAATATTGATACAGAAACTTTAAAAAATCAACCAGACGCTTTAGTTCTTAAAGAAAGAGCTAATGTTTTCTTGACGGATGCATTTAAACAAGGTTTCTTTGAAGTTCAAGATGCAAACTCACAATTAGTGGCTGCTTTCCTTGATGTTAAGCCTGGAATGAGAGTTGTTGATACGTGTGCTGGTGCTGGTGGAAAAACACTACACCTTGCTGCTTTAATGGAGAACAAAGGACAATTAATTGCAATGGATTTGTATGAAAGCAAATTAAAACAATTAAAGATCCGTGCTAAGAGAGATGGAGCTTTCAACATCGAATATAAAATTATAGATTCTACAAAAGTTATCAAAAAATTACATGAAAGAGCAGATCGTGTATTAATTGATGCTCCATGTAGCGGTTTAGGAGTTCTAAAAAGAAATCCTGATGCTAAGTGGAAATTGCAACCGGAGTTTATTGACAATATTCGTAAAGTACAATCAGAAGTTTTAGAAAGCTATTCTAAAATTGTAAAACCAGGTGGGAAATTAGTTTATGCTACTTGTTCCGTTTTACCTTCTGAAAATCAAGATCAGGTTGCTCGTTTTCTTACAACTGATATTGGAAAACAATTCAACTTTATAAAAGATCAAAAAATCCTTGCTTCAGAGTCTGGTTTTGATGGATTTTACATGGCTTTGTTAGAACGTAAAGAATAAATTTTTAAATTTCGATACAGAAATTCCTAGAAATAGAACTAAAAAAAACTCCAATTTTCAAATTTGAAAATTGGAGTTTTTTTTTAGAGATAAACCAAATTAGAATTTGGAAATAACTATTTTAAATTATTTTGTTAGTCGTTCATTGAAATCAAGAACTCTTCATTATTTTTAGTTTTCTTGAATCTATCGTTTATGAAATCCATTGCTTCCACAGGATTCATATCAGAAAGATACTTTCTCATAATCCACATGCGCTGTAATGTTTTTGGATCTAACAACATATCATCACGTCTTGTACTTGACGAAGTTAAATCGATAGCTGGGAAGATACGTTTGTTTGCGATCTTTCTATCTAATTGTAATTCCATATTACCAGTTCCTTTAAATTCCTCGAAGATCACTTCATCCATTTTAGAACCAGTTTCTGTCAATGCAGTTGCTATAATACTTAATGAACCTCCATTTTCAACATTACGAGCTGCTCCAAAGAATCGTTTTGGTTTTTGCAATGCGTTAGCATCAACACCACCACTTAAAACTTTTCCTGATGCTGGTTGAACCGTATTATATGCTCTTGCTAAACGTGTAATTGAATCTAATAGAATCACTACATCGTGACCACATTCTACTAAACGTTTTGCTTTTTCAAGAACGATATTAGCAATTTTTACGTGCTCTTGTGGTTCTCTATCAAAAGTAGAAGCAATTACTTCTCCTCTTACTGAACGTTGCATATCTGTAACCTCTTCTGGTCTTTCATCGATTAATAAAACAATTAAATATACTTCAGGATGATTAGCTGCAATTGCATTAGCAATGTCCTTAAGCAACATCGTTTTACCTGTTTTAGGCTGTGCCACGATCATTCCACGTTGTCCTTTACCTATTGGCGAAAACAAATCAATAATTCGAGTTGAAATTGTGCTTTGTTTTTCGGCTAATTTAAATTTCTCTGATGGAAAAACAGGAGTTAAATGCTCGAATGAAACTCGATCGCGAACAACTTGAGGATCGTGCCCGTTTATTTTTAATACGCGAACTAAAGGGAAAAATTTCTCTCCTTCTTTTGGTGGACGAACCACACCTTTTACAGTGTCTCCAGTTTTTAAACCAAATAATCGTATTTGCGAAGTAGATAAATAAATATCATCTGGCGAAGCCAAATAGTTATAATCAGAAGATCTTAAGAAACCATATCCATCAGGCATCATTTCTAAAACTCCTTCACTTTCTATAATACCGTCAAATTCAAAGTCAGATGCAGCAAAATTGCTTTTCTTGTTTTTAAAATTGGGGTTTTGATTTGTATTTTGATTTCCGTTTCCATTTTGATTTGCATTTTGTTTATGCAACTGGTTCGGATTTATTTTTTTTGCAGGAGCAACAACTTCAGCTTTTTCTTCAGCAGTTACTTCTGATGTAGAGTCAACTGTAGGCTCTTGCTCTTTTGAAGTTTCTTTAACTTCTTCTTTGTCCTTTTTTAAGGCTATTTTTTTCTCGTAAGCTGATTTATTAAATTTTATCGCTTTACCAGGTTTTTTACCTTCTACTTTTTCCTCGTTTTTTTGCTCTTGATCTGAAGAATCTGTTTCATTAATAGCAATTTCCGCTTTTTCTGAAACGTTATTTTCTTCTGTTTCTATTTCAGCGACTGCAATTTCCTGATTCTCAATAACAGGATTAACTTTCGTTTTTTGAATAGCTACTTTTTTAACAGGAACAATTCGGGCTCTTTTAGGTTTATCATCTTCAAGAACAGTTTCTGCTGTTGTAGTTACTTTCGATTCAACTGTAGCAGCTTGATGATCTAAAATATGACCAATCAATGTCTCTTTTTTAACACCGTTAAATTTTATGTTTTTAGCCGTTTTAGCTATTTCTTGAAGCTCAGAAAGCTTCATTTCTTTTAATGCAGAAATATCAAACATGAATGTTCTATGAGTTTAATTAGTTTTTTTGGAATAACGTAAAAGATAGGTAGTAACTTTAAATTGAATCAACCGCAGTATGAAGTGCTTACGGAATTATGATGCAATAATACGAATAAATTTTTATCAGACAATAGTATTTGTAAAAAAGAAGATATATTTTTGTCAAACATATTTAACACATGATACAGAGAATTCAGACCATTTATTTATTTCTTGCTTTTTTAGTTACAGGTATATTATTGTTTTTTATTCCTATATGGACTATGAGCGATAATAGCTCTTATTATTTCATGCAAAGTCAAATCTACACGGTATTGCTAGGACTTAGTACTACGCTAACTGTTTTGAGTATCGTTTCCTATAAAAAAAGACAAAATCAATTTGTTATTGGCAGATTGAATATCATATTAAATTTGATTTTATTAGGATTGTTTGTATATCGTTCACTAAATGTATCTGGAGAAACACCCGCTGTTTCTGAGAAAGGTATTGGGATGTTTCTACCTGTAGTTGCTATCGTGTTATTAGTTTTAGCTAATAAGGCCATCAAAAAGGATGAAGATCTCGTAAAATCTGTGGACAGATTGAGGTAAACCTATAAACTTTAGTTTATTAGTGCGAAGGAAACCCGAATGTAACAGTTCGGGTTTTTTTGTGTTCAAAACTCAAAGTCAGCAATAATTTGAGAAAATTTGCGCACAGCTATTTATTTTATCTAAATTTGGCAATAACAAACACACTATGTTAAACAAAATACGAATTCACCTAGCTGATGATCATCAAATACTAATTGATGGTATCAAAACAATCTTGCATACTAACGCTGCATTTGAAGTAGTTGGCCACTCCATTACAGGTGATAATTTATTTGAAGAGGTGCAAAGTAACAACTCAGATATTCTTGTACTTGACATCAACATGCCTGGCAAGGACGGAATTGAGGTTATAAAAGAATTTGCCGCCAAAGGTTTTCCCTGCAAAATCATAGTTTTATCAAGCCACGACGATTTAAGAATAGTGCGAGAAGTAATGAAGTTAGGTAGCAGTGGTTATTTGACTAAAAAATGTGCAGGCGAGAACATTATTAACGCTATACTAGCGGTTAATAATGGCGAAGAATATTTCTGTAAAGATGTTAGGGAGAAAATTTTCACGAAAGTAACTAAAGGTAACCCTAAATTAAATAAATCTCAATTACACGGAAACGAAATTTTAACAGAAAGAGAGCTTGAAATTATAATCTTAATTTCGCTTGAATTCAGCGGTAAGGAAATTAGTGATCAATTATTTATTAGTGCAAACACAGTCGAAACGCATCGTAAAAATATAATGAAAAAGCTTGGCGCTAAAAATTCGATTAGTCTTGTAAAATATGCAATAAAACACAAACTGGTAAAACCATAAGCACTGTATTATTTATAATTTTGCATTTAGTTTACAAGCATATTAGAATAGTACATTAAAAAGATTCGAATACCATAAATTAAAAATTTCCATTAAAACAATTGATCAAAATTCAATTTTAACTACTTAGCAAACTTATTATGCTTCTTAAAAAAGTTCTTTTTGCATTGATTTTACTTTTGACTTTTTCTTCTAATACAGCATTTGCGCACGTAGAAAAAGAAGAACAAAAAAAAGCAGCTGCACTGATCAAAGAAGCAGTTGATTTGATGAAAAATGGAAATTATGAGAAATCATTAGTCAAGTCAAGACTTGCTTTAAGTCTCGCGCTTTCTTCAAAAGATAATAATTTAATAGCTAGTGCATACAATACAATTGCCGCAAATTTTGATCAATTATCTGAATTTGATAAAGCGTACTTATATTATCACAAAGGATTAGTCTACGCTAATAAAACAAATAATGATCTACTCAAAAACTGGTTAAATAATAATTTAGGTAATATCTATTGCTTTGATAAGAAACAATATGAAAAAGGAATTTACTACTATAAAAAATCATTGGAATTTAGCACTAAAAGTCGTGATTCATCACAGATAGTTTTCACAAAGCTAAATCTAACATGGGCCCATTTTGACATTGAACAATTCGATCAAGGCCTTCCCTACTTAAACTACATTAATAAATTTCACGAAAAACATGGAGACTCTACTACTGTTGTAGCGCTAAACATGCTTAATGGAATGTATTACAGTCACAAAAATGATTGTGATAAAGCAATTTTCTATTTTGAGAACGCAATAAAGTTAGGTATCGAAGGAGACGAAAAATCAGATCTATCTTATTCATATCATGAGTATGCTAAATTTTTAAATAAAAATGGCGACTACGAAAACGCCTATAAAAATTTAACTATCTATAATGCCATTACAGACCAATTAAACAATGAAGCTAAACACAACAAGTCAAATATTGCCGGTATCAATCTTGAAATAGATGAATTTAAGCGAGAAATAGATAAAATAGAAAGTGAACTAAAAACTAAAGAGCATAAATTTCTGCACGAACAGTCTCGAAATAAAAAAATTGTTATTGTTTTAGTAGCCGTTTTAATAATGTTATTTTTTCTGTTCTATTTTTACGCGCAAAACGTCAAACTAAAACATAAAAATAGGCTAAAAGATTTACGTAGTAAAGTGCAGGAAAACACTATTAACGCCACTATCAATGGTCAAGAATTAGAGCGCAAAAAGATTGCATCTTTTCTACATGATAACATTAGCGCTTTACTTTCTTCAGCAGGAATGCAACTTTTTGCACACATATCTCAAAACCCAACAACTTCACAAGAAATTATAAAGACAAAAGCAATTCTTGAAGAAGCACATGATCAAGTTCGAAACTTATCACACGAATTAATGCCTTCGCTCTTAGCGCGTTTTGGCTTATTTGATGCGTTAGAAGATCTGTGCGATAAAAATTCAAACTCAATTTTGAATTTTAAGTATATAAGTGCCGTTGAGAGAACTACCCGCTATGATGAAGACTTTGAAATGAAAATCTATTTTATCGTCATGGAGCTTTTAAATAATATTATCAAACACAGTGACGCTATAGAAGCTCAACTACGTTTAAAAGAAAATAATGATTCTCTCCAAATTGACATCATTGATAATGGCAAAGGTTTTGACGCTAATAAATTCCAAATTGTTGAAGGTTTTGGACTGAGTCAAATTACCGCTAGGCTAAACAATTTGCAGGGCAATATTGATATTAATTCAACTTTAGAAGTGGGAACCTCAATCAAAATTATTGTTCCTATCGTCCACCGAGTATAATGAATTACGCCTTTTTTTCGATTTCAATTATTTCCAAATCTTTGATTTTATCGCCATCAATTACAAAACGAAGCATCGTTCTCACTTGGTGAAAACCACTTTTTCCTGCAGCGCCTGGATTCATGTGTAAAAAATTATTTTTTTTATCGAAAATTACTTTCAGAATATGTGAATGTCCACAAATAAATAAATTTGGAGGATTTGCGCTTATTTCTTCTTTTATATTTAAATTGTATTTTCCTGGATAACCCCCAATATGCGTAATCCAAACATCAACCCCTTCACACAGAAACCGATTGTGTAGCGGAAATTCAAGTCGTGCTTGAGCGTCATCAATATTTCCAAAAACACAGCGCAATGGTTTCACTTTTTTAATGGTATCCGTCACCACTAAATCGCCGATATCGCCAGCATGCCAAACTTCATCAGCCTGATTTACATATTTTAAAATCGTGTCATCAATATGACTGTGCGTATCAGATAAGAGAAGAATTTTTTTCATAGTAATAATTTCATTTTTAGAAACGAAGCAATCAGGAGCTATTTCTGCTCCCGAAGCATCGGAACAATCTGACCTAGCATTTTCGGTAAAATTAAACATTCCGATTCCAAATAAAAAATCCTTTAAAAACTTAACAAACTTTGGCTATTAGCCATTTCATAGCCAAAAAATTAATAAGTATCTTTGTAGCTTCAAAAAAAGTGACTTGAGATATTTTATAAAACTAGCATACAACGGAACGCAATATCATGGTTGGCAATACCAACCAAACGCTTCGTCAGTGCAAGAAACGATGAATAAAGCTGTTTCTACTTTATTAAATACTGAGATTAATTTAATGGGTGCAGGACGCACAGATACTGGAGTTCACGCTAAGGAAATGTACGCTCATTTTGATTTTGATAAGGTATTTGAAGTTGCAAACCTTGTCCATAAGCTTAATTCCTTTTTACCCAAAGATATTACGGTTTATGATATTATTCCAGTTTTGAATGAGGCGCACACCCGTTTTGACGCACTTAAAAGAACATACGAATATCACATTAACACATTCAAAGATCCGTTTTTACAAGAACAAAGTTGGTATTTTCATCAATCACTTGATGTAAATCTTATGAATGAAGCAGCGCAATTATTATTTAATCATACTGATTTTCAGTGTTTTTCTAAAGTCAATACAGATGTCAACACCTTTGATTGTACAATTTTTGAAGCATTTTGGAAACAAGAAAATGATAAATTAATATTTACTATTTCGGCAAATCGGTTTTTGCGAAATATGGTTCGTGCAATTGTTGGAACTTTAGTAAATATTGGTTTACACAAAATTGCTTTAACTGATTTTGAAAATATCATAAAAAGTAAAAACAGAGATAAAGCTGGTTTTTCAGTGCCGGCACATGGTTTATACTTGACCAAAATAGAATACGATTATTTGTAAAATAATTAATAAAATAAGTGCTGCAGCAATTTAAGACTGCTTAGTAGCTCGCAAATAAAAAACATGAAAGCAAAAGCATTCGATACTAGATTATTTAAAAGAATATTAAAATATACCAAACCATATCAATTTCGGTTTAATGGCGTAATTATATTTGCAATTTCACTATCCGTTTTTGCGGCATTGCGTCCCTATTTATTAAAGCAAACAGTTGATGGTTATATTTCTAATCAAGATCAACAAGGTTTATTGCATTACGTTGTTTTGATGGGAATCGTTCTTTTACTAGAAGTGTTTTCTCAATTCTTCTTTGTGTTCTGGGCCAACTGGTTAGGTCAAGATATTGTAAAAGATATTAGAATAAAACTTTTCCAACATATTTTAAGTTTCCGAATGAAGTATTTTGACCTAGTTCCTGTTGGTCAACTTGTAACCCGTTCCGTTTCTGATATTGAATCTATTGCTCGTATTTTCAGTCAAGGTTTATTCATGATTATAAGTGATTTAATGAAAATGGTAGTGGTTTTACTTTTCATGTTCTATATGAACTGGAAGCTAACGTGGATTGTTATTGTTGCAATGCCTATTCTAGTTTTCTTTACGAGAATATTTCAACGTAAAATGCAAGTTGCGTTTGAAGAAGTGCGTAACCAAATCGCAAATATGAACTCATTTGTCCAAGAGCGCGTAACTGGAATGAAAATTGTCCAATTATTCAACCGCGAGAAAATTGAGTCGGAGAAGTTCAAAGAAATTAATGATAAGCATAAAAAAGCATGGATAAAAACGATTTTGTATAACTCCATCTTCTTCCCTATCGCTGATATAATTTCTTCGTTAACATTAGGTTTCATAGTACTTTACGGCGGATTTAAAATTTTAAATGGAGACACATTCACCACTTTTGGAGATTTATTTTCGTATACTATGTTTATTGCAATGTTGTTTAATCCTTTGCGCCAAATTGCTGATAAATTCAACGAAATGCAATTAGGAATGATTGCAGCAAATCGTGTTTTTGATATTTTGGACACTGAAGATCAAATTCAAGATACGGGAATGATTGAAGCTCCGGATTTCAATGGAGACATCGAATTCAAGAAAGTACATTTTGGATACATCCCAGGTGAAGAGGTAATAAAAGGAATTGATTTAAAAGTGAGTGCAGGACAAACTGTTGCAATTGTAGGATCTACAGGAGCTGGGAAATCAACAATAATAAATTTACTGAATCGTTTTTATGAAATTAATAGCGGTTCGATTTACATCGATAATAATAATATTGAGAATTACACGCTAGGATCGTTACGATTACAAATTGCAGTGGTTTTACAAGATATTTTCTTATTTGCAGATACAATTTTTAATAATATTACTCTTAATAACCCAGAAATTAGTCGTGATCAAGTTTTGGCAGCAGCCAAAAAAATTGGAGTTCACGATTTCATTATGAGTCTTCCTGACAATTACGATTTTGATGTTAAGGAACGTGGTGTAATGCTTTCTTCGGGACAGCGCCAACTGATTGCTTTCCTACGAGCTTATGTGAGTAATCCTAGCATTTTGATTTTAGATGAAGCTACCTCATCTATCGATACCTATTCTGAAGAATTAATTCAGCGCGCGACTGAAACTATTACTAAAGGGAGAACATCAATAGTTATTGCGCATAGATTAGCAACAATTGTTAATGCTGATAAAATCGTGGTAATGGATAAAGGTCTGATTGTAGAGGAAGGAACGCATCAAGAACTAATTCACCGCGAAAATGGATATTATAAAAACTTATATGACTCTCAATTTTCGGTTGCGAATTAATTTGTTAAAAACATTAATTTAATAGTAGCATAACAGACATTGTAAGAAATACTAAATATCATTTTATACCTCTTTTTACTGATTTTAAATTTATTATTTATCGTCTTCAAAAACAATAAATAAAACACGAGGATTTGTTTAACACTTTATCAGTTTGAAACTTTCTCACAACAGAATAATTCCTTAAATTCGCAACGTTAAAAATTAAAAAAAACTAAGATAAACGACTTGTCTTTGTATTCAATTACGAATGACGGTAGTATAAAATAATAAACACTTTAAAAAATGAAATACGATATTATAGTTTTAGGAAGTGGCCCAGGCGGATACGTTACAGCCATTAGAGCATCACAATTAGGGTTTAAAGTAGCCGTAATTGAAAAAGAAAACTTAGGTGGAGTTTGTTTGAACTGGGGATGTATACCAACAAAAGCTTTGCTGAAATCAGCTCAAGTTTTTGATTATTTAAAGCATGCTTCTGATTACGGATTGACTGTTTCATCATTTGACAAAGACTTTCCTGCTGTTGTTCAACGAAGCCGTAGCGTAGCAGATGGAATGAGCAAAGGTGTTCAATTCTTAATGAAAAAAAATAAAATTGACGTAATTGATGGTTTTGGAAAATTAAAGCCAGGTAAAAAAATCGATGTTACTGATAAAGATAATAAAGTTACAGAGTACAGCGCTGATCATATCATAATTGCAACTGGAGCACGTTCACGTGAGTTACCAAGTTTACCGCAAGATGGTATAAAAGTAATTGGATACAGACAAGCAATGACACTAGCAACACAACCTAAATCAATGATTATCGTTGGTTCTGGAGCTATTGGAGTTGAGTTTGCACACTTCTACAACTCAATGGGAACAGATGTTACTATTGTAGAATTTATGCCAAACGTAGTTCCTGTTGAAGACGAGGATATTTCGAAACAAATGGAGCGCTCTTTGAAAAAAGCAGGCATCAAAATCATGACAAACTCATCTGTAGAGAGAATCGATACTACTGGAGCAGGTGTGAAAGCATTTGTAAAAACTGCAAAAGGAGAAGAAGTTATTGAAGCTGAAATTTTACTTTCGGCTGTTGGAATTAAAACCAACATTGAAAACATCGGTTTAGAAGAAGTAGGAATCGCTACAGATAGAGACAAAATCTTGGTAAACGCATACAATCAAACTAATATCCCTGGATATTACGCTATTGGAGATATTACACCAGGACAAGCATTAGCACACGTTGCATCTGCAGAAGGAATCAACTGTGTTGAGAAAATTGCAGGATTACACGTAGAACCTATAGATTACGGAAATGTTCCAGGTTGTACGTATGCTACTCCTGAAATTGCTTCTGTAGGATTAACTGAGAAACAAGCGAGAGAGAAAGGATACGAATTAAAAATTGGTAAATTCCCGTTTTCTGCTTCAGGAAAAGCAAAAGCAGCAGGAACTCCTGATGGTTTTGTTAAAGTAATTTTTGATGCAAAATATGGCGAGTGGTTAGGTTGTCACATGATAGGTGCGGGAGTTACTGATATGATTGCTGAGGCAGTTGTAGCTCGTAAACTTGAAACTACAGGACACGAAATCCTAAAATCAATCCACCCTCACCCAACTATGAGTGAAGCGGTAATGGAAGCGGTTGCTGCTGCTTATGATGAAGTAATTCACCTATAATTATCATTGCGAGGAACGAAGAAACCTCATTCCATATATTAAAATCCGTTTAGAAATTCTAAACGGATTTTTTTTGTTCCTAATTGAATAGCAAACTTAGATGTTCTTTTACCCGTTGGGTGTAATTATTTAAAGTAAAATAAATGACTTAGATATTGGTCAAGATACTGAAATTCAGTATCTTGAAGTCGCTAAACAACCA
>NZ_JBANDI010000036.1:0-26189 GCF_039123485.1 Flavobacterium sp. PL12 | reverse complement strand
CGCTTGCAACGGATTATATAATTCCTGTTACAAGCGTTTTTTTATTGTCTAAAAAACGATGATAATCAAAATTTGCGATGTTTTTCAGTGCCCTCAGATTATTGCAAGCCATTTTTTTTTATTTTTTAGGTAGTACTTTAAAAGAAGTCACTTTGAATCGATTGTCGACTATTTTTCCAACTACTTCCGCTTTTCGTATCGTAGCGCAAAAACCATCATCAGCATGCGCATCCCCATGCGAGTCGATTGAAGTTCCATCCACGAAATATGATTTTCCATCAATCCGAACGGCTAAATCACAATCGTAACCTTTCATATTAAATTGACATTGTCCGCAAGCGGCTTCAACAATTTGTGGCTTTATTTCTTCTTTTTTATCTTGAGCATTTATAGTTGCAGTTATAAATAAAAATGTTGCTAATACTATTTTTTTCATGATTACGATTTTACGTTTACTAAGGTAGCTGCTTTTTTAGCTTTTTCAACAATTTCTTCTATGGGAGTTTCTAAAGTGTCATAGACTAAAGAAACACCCATTCTTCTAAACGGTCTTGAAGTAGGTTTGCCAAAGATTCTGAAATCAGTTTTGGGTAATGCTGCTATATTTTCAATTCCAGAATAAGTCGGATTTTGTGAGTTTTCAGATGCTAAAATTACAGCACTTGCTCCAGCTTTCTCTAATGTAATTTCGAAAATAGGTAAACTCAAAATAGCACGTAAATGCAATTCAAATTGATTAAAGTTTTGCGTTCCCGCCAAAGTTACCATTCCAGTATCATGCGGACGTGGAGATAACTCAGAGAAATAAACGCCATCATCAGTCAAGAAAAACTCAACTCCAAAAAGTCCTGTACCACCTAAAGCTTCGGTAACTTTTTCAGCCATGTCTTGAGCTTCATATAAGTCCTTGTCGGAAATTCTAGCTGGCTGCCAGCTTTCCATATAATCACCTCGCTCTTGTCTATGGCCAATAGGAGCGCAAAATAAAGTTGGATTATCGTTTTGTACCACAGTCAATAAAGTTATCTCAGAATTAAATTTGACAAATGCCTCAACAATTACTTCAACCACATCGCCGCGAGATCCTTCAACAGCATATTTCCATGCTTTTTCAATATCATCAATAGTTTTTATGGTTGATTGTCCTTTTCCAGAGGAACTCATTAAAGGTTTTACCACGCATGGCATTCCTACTGCTTCGACACCTTTTTGCAATTCTGCAGCGGTTGTAGCGTAGCGGTAATTGGCCGTTTTCAATCCTAATTCTTTAGAAGCTAAATCACGAATTGCCTTTCTATTCATAGTAAAATTCGCAGCTCGCGCCGAGGGAACTACAGTAATTCCTTGTTTCTCATATTTGTAAAATTGTTCAGTACGAATAGCCTCTATTTCAGGAACAATAAAATCGGGTTGATGTTTTGCTACGATTTGGTCTAAAGCGTCGCCGTCGAGCATATTGATTACTTCAAATGAGTGAGCTACTTGCATTGCGGGCGCGTTTTCATAACTATCAACAGCAATTATAGTCTGACCGATGCGTTGTGCAGCAATGGTGAATTCTTTACCTAATTCGCCTGATCCTAGAAGTAGTATTTTCATTTGTGTGATTTTATTATGCTGTTATAAATGAGTTCTTTCTAACTAGCAAGAATATAGGTTTAGCAAATTAGTGTGATTGCTTCGTTCTTCGCAATTACAAAGTTGGAACCCCAAAATTAATAAAAAAAACCGATGACTTTTGGTTTAAAGCATCGGTTAATTTATTTTAATGGAATTGATCTTCTTCGATTTCGAATTCGGCATCTTTTTCCCAAATTTCCATTTCACAAGGTTTACAATTGAACTTTAATTTGTATTCCAGTTCGCCTTGTTTTAAAACGAGAGGTTCTTTTAATTTTTCGCCCATTATATTTTTTTGATGTATCGGACATTTTTTTAATTCGTATTTAATGCAATATTTCGTTGTCATTACACGAGATTTTCCTGGTTCCCATTGCAATTCAAATGCTTTTTCGATTTCAGTAACGCCGTGACGTTCGTAAAATTTACGGGCTAATTTATTAGATACATTATACATGAAATCTAATTTAGCTTCTGGATAAGGATGAGACGTTTTAACCATTTGGTGTTCCTCAACTTTATAACAAGCCATACGAATTTCTGACAACTGTTCGAAAACAGTTCTTCTCATTTCATTTATTTTTGAAATAGGTAGAAACCAGTTTTCTGAGAACATAATATTTATGTCTTCAGCAACATAAGGTGTAAAACCAGTTTTAGCTAACTGAGTTTTTATGTTTTCGGCAATAGATTCCTTGTTTTTAGTTTGCTCTTTGGCGTGTACCAAATTCACTGTACTCACATAACCGTCTTCATCAGTGGCGATTAATTCGAAACCGTTTTCATTTTCGGTCAATAACAAACTCGTGCTTATTTTTCGAACCGCACTATCTTCGCGCTCCACAATTTTGATGAAAGCAGCGTCATTGTTACGATAAATAAAAGTTCCTTCTTTTAATTCCTTTAAAACATTTGGATAAGCTAGACCATTTTCGACTTTGTTTACATAAATACCATCCGCTTCATTGCTTTCATTTATGTAGCAAAGACCATCGCCATTGTTAAGTAATTCACCGTTTTCAATTTGGTAAGCGTTACCAATTGTTTTGAGTAATTTACCAATGTATTGTCCTTTTGATTTTGGACTTTCCCAAGAACCTATTGACTGGTCTCTTCCGTTTACAAAATAGTCTGTGTAACCTCGATTAAAACTTTTATTTAAAGCAGAGTCGAAAGTGAAAGTGCATTTTCCAGAAGAAGCTTTCGCATAACTCTCGTTTTGTTCTAAGAAAGCATCTAATTTTTGCCTCAAATAGGAAACATTATTTTTTACATAAACGATGTCTTTTAATCTTCCTTCAATTTTGAAAGAGCAAACTCCAGCTTCAATTAGATTTGGAATCTGTTCTGAAACATCAAAATCCTTTATCGAAAGTAAGTGACTGTTTTTGATTAAAGTTTCTCCGTGACCATCAATTAAATTGTACGGTAAGCGGCAGTTTTGAGCACATGAACCACGATTAGCGCTACGCTCTCCGTTTGCTACACTCATATAACAATTTCCGCTGAAAGAAACACATAAAGCACCAGTTACAAAAAACTCTAATTCAACATCTGAAGCTGCGCTAATTGTTTTGATTTGGTCAAGGTTTAATTCACGAGCCAAAACGACACGTTTCATTCCTGCATCTTTCAAAAATTTAATTTTGTCAGCATCGCGATTATTTGCTTGTGTACTTGCGTGAAGAACGATAGGAGGTAAGTCCATTTCCATTATCGCCATATCTTGAACGATAAGTGCGTCAACTTTGATATAGTATAATTTCCAAATCATCTGACGACACGTTTCAAGCTCATTGTCATACAAAATAGTATTGATCACAACAAAAACTTGAGCATGAAATAAATGGGCGTATTTTACTAAGGCTGCTACATCTTCGATAGAATTTGTGGCGTTAGAGCGAGCTCCAAATTGTGGTGCTCCGATATACACTGCATCGGCGCCACTATTTATGGCCGCCATTCCGTGAATTAAATCTTTTGCAGGAGCAAGTATTTCTATTTTCTTTTTCATCTAGTTGATGATAAATTGTTAATTTTTAAAACTTTAGTTTTTTAGAAGTTACCCTAAAAAAGTGTGCAAAGGTCTAATTTATTATTCAGCATTTCTAATGAATACTGTAATTTTTAAGAATTAATCAATTTAAAAATAGAGATTGTAATATACTTCAATACTTTCGAAACAGTGTAAAATATAAAAACCACTTAGTTGAGGAACTAAGTGGTTTTTATCAAAAAATGATGTTAATAGAATTAAGCCATTTTTTTAGCTTTAATTTTCATTAAAGTATTTTGTATGCTGTTCAATTGTTTTGAAATCATAGCAGTTTGAGCTGGTTGAAGATTATCTTTTTTCAGAACTTCTTCATATTTTTCAATTGCTGCTTCTTCACCAGTAATACAAGCATTTATAATTGCCTCAGTGTCTCCGCCTGTAAACGAAGCTTTAATGTCGATCCATGTACGGTGTAAAGCTCCTAAAGCTCCTCCACCTGATTCATCAGTTGATTTTCCAAGTCTGTTTATTTCGTCTTGTAATTCAACTATAAAAAGAGAACGTTCACGAGCATATTGTAAAAAATCAGTTTTTATTGATCCATCTTCTGCGTGCTCTGCTGCATTAGTGTATCCTAATTTTCCATCTTCTAATATTGAAATTAATCCTTCTACTGTACTAACTATTTCTTTTGTGGTTTCATCTGTGTTTGACATGATATAATTTTTTAATTAATGTATAATACAAAGTTGGAGAAACTTGTAATAAATTGTGTTACACAATTTTAAAAAATATTTATAGTATTGTGGAGTGTTTGATATTTCATGATATTTGCACAATCAAAAAACAAAAGTACTTATAGTTGCTGCACTTGACGTAAGAAGTTTATCATTGCAATGCTACTTTAAAATGCTAATTGCTTTAATCTTATAATTTATTTTTATGCTTGATTAGGATCTAATAATGTCAGTTAAAAAAGCTAGAAAACTTACTATAATTTTAGATAGGTACGCGTAAGGGATAGTAGTGAAAATCCTTTTTTATTATGAAGCGAAAGCGTAATAATACAAAAGATTGCAACGGACAGCCCGACCCTGCTTTCTCTTCCCGACGGTTCGGGAGAGAAAGCAGGGTTACGCCCAAAAAAAATAGTTTAAAGTTTGAAGCGATAAAACTTCTAACCTTAAACTATTTATAAATTTTGAAAATGTAGTTGAATTATGCTACTGCTTCTTTGATTCTGCGTAAAGCTTCCTTTAAGATATCTTCGCTCGTTGCGTAAGAGAAACGGATGCAGTTTGCATTACCAAATGCTTCACCAGTTACTGTTGCTACGTTAGCTTCGCCTAAAAGATACATAGAGAAGTCGTTTGCGTCCTTAATTAATGTTCCTTTTAATGTTTTTCCAAAGAAAGAAGATACGTCTGGGAAAACGTAGAAAGCGCCTTCTGGAACGTTGATTTTCATTCCTGGAATTTCTTTAATCAATCCTACCACTAAATCACGACGACTATGGAAAGCTTGAACCATTTCATTTAATACTGAAGGATCAGCGTCTACAGCAGTAATTGTTGCGCGTTGTGCAATACTGTTTGCTCCACTAGTTACTTGACCTTGAATTTTTGTACATGCTTTAGCAATGAATTCTGGTCCACCTATGTAACCAATTCTCCATCCTGTCATTGCGAATGCCTTTGCAACTCCATTTACAGTGATTGTTCTTTCTAGCATTCCTGGAATTGATGCGATACTACAGAAAGTTCCAGAGAAATTAATATGCTCGTAGATTTCATCAGCAACTACATATACATGAGGATATTTTTCTAAGACTTTAGCTAATGCTGTTAATTCTTCTCTATTGTAAACAGATCCACTTGGATTACAAGGAGAACTGAACCACATCATTTTAGTTTTTGGTGTGATTGCTGCTTCTAATTGCTCTGGCGTGATTTTGAAATCAGTTTCTACAGAGGTTGGAACTTCTACCGGAACTCCACCTGATAGTTTTACGATTTCAAAATAAGAAACCCAGTAAGGAGCAGGTAAAATTACTTCATCACCATCATTAAGCATTACTTGAGCAATGTTGTATAAAGACTGTTTTGCGCCAGTCGAAACTACGATTTGCGATGGTTTATATTCTAAATTATTATCTCTTTTAAATTTTCTACAGATTGCTTCTTTCAGTTCTACATATCCTTCTACTGGAGAGTAAGTGCTGTAATTTTCATCAATGGCGCGTTTAGCAGCTTCTTTGATAAAGTCAGGAGTATTGAAATCTGGTTCTCCTAAACTTAAACTAATGATATCTTTTCCTTGTGCTTTTAGCTCTCTAGCTAATGCTGCCATTGCTAATGTTTGTGATGTAGCCAGGTTGTTAATCCTGTCTGAAAGTGGATTGCTCATTAAAATTGTGTTGATTTCCCTTATTCTCTGTAAAAAAACGAGGGTGGTTAATATTAGTTGTTTTTTAGTTTCTTGAAATTTATCTGTCTTTGATGCAGCATTATAATTACAATGCGGGTTTCATACCCAATTCTTTTAAATGCTTGAAGTGAGCGATCACCGCACTACGCATTGTCTTGTATTCGTAATACGGAAGATTACATTCTTGCGCAGTTTCCTTTACAATTTTTGCAATTTTACCATAATGAATATGACTGATGTTAGGGAAAATATGGTGTTCTATTTGGTGATTTAAACCACCAGTATACCAGTTTACAATTTTGTTTTTTGGAGCAAAATTAGTTGTTGTGAACAATTGGTGAATTGCCCAAGTATTGTCCATTTCTCCTAGTTCATTTGGTGAGGGATTTGTAGTCTCTTCGACAACATGCGCTAACTGGAAAACTACACTTAGAATTAATCCAGCTGTATAATGCATCACAAAAAACCCGATAAGAACTTTCCACCACGCGATTCCAATTACAATAGGTAGAACAATCCAGATTGAAACATAAATTACTTTAGTAATGATTAGAGTGGTCCAAAGTACTTTTGGGCTTTTAGGTTCTCCGTATGATAATTTTCTTTTTAGATAATTACGCATTTGTTTAAAGTCAGTTGTGATCGCCCAGTTAAACGTAAGCAAACCGTAAAGAAATACAGAATAATATTGTTGGAAACGGTGAAAATTATACCATTTAGCATCTTTTGTAAAACGTATTACGCGACCTGCATCTAAGTCTTCATCATGTCCAGGGATATTAGTATAAGTATGGTGTAATACATTATGTTGAACTTGCCAATTATGTACGTTTCCAGCAAGAACATAAATTGTTCCTCCCATGAATTTATTCACCCAACTTTTATTCGAATACGAGCCATGATTTCCGTCATGCATTACGTTCATTCCAACTCCAGCCATTCCAATTCCCATTACAATCGTAAGCAGTAAATGTGCCCAAAACGGCATACCTAATGTTAAGATTAAAAAGTATGGCGCTAGAAAAACGGTAAAAAGAATTATAGTTTTCAAGTATAACTTCCAATTTCCAGTTTTTTGGATCTTGTTTTCTTTAAAGTAATTGTTAACCCGAGAGTTAAGAGTTCTGAAGAATTTCAGATTATCTTGCTTTGCAAATGTTGGGGCGTTATTATTCATAAGTATGTAATAAGTTTCAAAGATAATTATTATAAATTTTTGGATATGCAAAATTGAGATAAATATTTCGACTCTAAAGTGTTACTTTTGTTAAAAAAATAAAAGATGGACGAGATTCTTAAGTATTTTCCTAATTTAACAGATATTCAGAAAGAACAGTTTGAAAAACTAGATTTTTTGTACCACGATTGGAATGAAAAAATCAATGTTATTTCAAGAAAAGATATTGATGCATTATACACAAAACATATTTTACATTCGTTAGGAATTGCTAAAATTATAAAATTTGAGCCAGGAACTTATGTACTCGACGTAGGTACAGGTGGAGGTTTTCCAGGAATTCCATTAGCTATTCTTTTTCCAGAAACTCGTTTTCATTTGATTGATATTATTGCAAAAAAGATAAAAGTGGTTCAGGGTGTTGTAGATGCTTTAGAATTAAAAAATGTCAAGGCTGAACAACTTCGTGCTGAGAATGTAAAAGGTGATTTTGATTTTATTGTAAGTCGTGCAGTCACAAATATGCCTGATTTTGTATCTTGGGTTAAAACCAAAATCAAAAAGAACAATAAGCACGAATTGAAAAATGGGATTCTGTATTTGAAAGGTGGTGATTTAACGGAAGAATTGAAAGACTTCCCTAAAGCAACAGAATATAAGTTAGCTGATTTCTTCGAAAATGAGTTTTTTGAAACCAAGAAAGTGGTGCATTTGCCGCTGAAGTTTGTGGTTTAATAAGTCGTAAAGTTGAAAGTCATAAAGTCGAAAGAACATCCAAGGAATTAACTTAAAGGAAGAAACCGAATCTAATTAGTTTGTAATATACAGGATTGCTTCGTTCCTGGCAATGACAAAAAAATAAACCCCACAATATTCAAAATAAATTGAATCTTGTGGGGTTTGATAATTATAGTGTGATTGCTTCGTTCCTCGCAATGACTATTCTCCTAAAAACGGATATCTGTAATCTGTTGGAGTTACAAAAGTTTCTTTTATAGTTCTTGCAGAAGTCCAACGCAATAAATTTTGCATAGAACCAGCTTTATCATTTGTTCCCGATCCTCTTGCTCCACCAAATGGTTGCATTCCTACGACAGCTCCAGTTGGTTTATCGTTGATGTAGAAGTTACCTGCAGCATTTTGTAAGGCTACTGTAGCTTCTTCAATTGCGTAACGGTCTTGACTGAAAACAGCACCAGTTAAAGCATACTCAGAAGTGGTATCAACTAGCTTTAAAGTTTCTGCCCATTTTGCATCTTCATATACGTAAATAGTAACTACTGGTCCGAATAATTCAGTTTCCATTGTAGTGTATTTAGGGTTTGTTGTTAAGATAACTGTTGGCTCGATGAAATAGCCTTTTGATTTATCATAGTTTCCACCAATGATTACTTCAGCATCAGTATCTTTTTTAGCTTGATCAATAAATTTTGCTAATTTGTCAAATGAAGCTTCAGAGATAACAGCAGTAATAAAGTTGCTCATATCTTCTGGAGAACCCATTTTCATTGATTTCAAATCAGCTTCTAATTCGCTTTTAATCGCTGGCCACAAACTTTGTGGAACATATACACGAGAAGCTGCACTACATTTTTGACCTTGGTACTCAAATGCCCCACGAGCAATTCCAGTTGATACTTGTTTAGAGTTTGCAGATGGATGTGCGATAATAAAATCTTTTCCACCAGTTTCTCCTACAATTCTTGGATATGTTTTGTATTTGCTAATGTTTGTTCCAATTTTTGCCCAAATATCATTGAAAACTCCTGTTGATCCAGTAAAGTGCACTCCTGCAAAATCAGGACTTGCTAATAACGTTTCCGTTACCATTGCTGAGTCACCCATTACCATATTAATTACACCATCAGGTAGTCCTGCTTCTTTGAAAATTTGCATTAATAAGTTAGCAGAGTATACTTGAGTTGCTGCTGGTTTCCACACTACCACATTCCCCATTAAAGCGGCACTTGCAGGTAAGTTTCCAGCAATAGCTGTAAAGTTAAACGGTGTAATTGCATAAACAAAACCTTCTAAAGGTCTGTACTCAACACGATTCCACATGTCTGAATTTGACTTAGGCTGTTCACTATAAATTTGTGTCATATATTCTACGTTGAAACGCAGAAAATCGATTAATTCGCAAGATGCATCAATTTCAGCTTGATAAATAGATTTAGATTGCGCAATCATAGTTACTGCATTAATTTTAGCTCTGTATGGACCTGCGATTAATTCAGCTGCTTTTAAGAAAATACCAGCGCGTTGTTCCCATGCCATATTTGCCCATGCAGTTCTAGAGGTAAGAGCTGTTTTAATAGCCCCTTCTATATGTGATTTTTCAGCTAAATGATAGGTACCAACAATATGCTGGTGATCATGCGGTGCTGACATTGTTTTAGTATTTCCAGTTCTAATTTCTTCGCTTCCAATGTAAAGAGGTACGTCAATTTTAGCGTTCCACATTTCTTTGTAAGCTGCAAGTACAGCTACTCTTTCTGGCGAGTTAGGTGCGTAGCTTTTTACAGGCTCGTTTACCGCTTTTGGTACATGAAAAAATCCTTTTAACATAGTTGTAAAATTATAAAATTAGAATAATGCGTTGTGTGTTTTTATCTAAAACACAAAAGTACAAAGGATTCTTTAAAGAAATGATGTTTTTAGTGCTAAAGTAAACACAATATTTA
Organism: Flavobacterium sp. PL12; assembly: GCF_039123485.1. Lineage (NCBI taxonomy): Bacteria > Pseudomonadati > Bacteroidota > Flavobacteriia > Flavobacteriales > Flavobacteriaceae > Flavobacterium > Flavobacterium sp. PL12. Next base: position 16,285 of record NZ_JBANDI010000036.1, on the reverse strand, counting down.
TCGATAGTCGTGTTTTAGTCCTGATCGTAGTGGAAAGCTTTTTATAGCACCGTTATATTTTTTCTTGTAAAATACGAGCGACTTTAGAAGCTTCTTATTTTACTTAGAAAAAAATAAACGAGAATATAAAAACTTGAAATGTAGAGCAGGATTAGCTCCTTAAAAAATTGCTAAAATCTAGTTTAGTGCAAATGGCGCGCTCAACCTAAAAGCTGGTACTATTACTTTAAAGTTTCTAGTTGATGTGAAATTAATCATATTGAAATGTCCTTTCATGGCTCCATATGGAGATGATAATAAGCAACCAGAACTATAGGTATGTAATTCACCAGGTTTCAAAACCGGCTTTTTTCCAATAACGCCTTCGCCATCTACAACTTGAATGTCATTCAGAGAATCAAATATTTCCCAATGACGTGATATTAACTGCACCGAATCTTTGCTGTGGTTTTCAATTGTTATTTGATAACTAAAAGCAAAATGAATCTTGTAGTTTTTAAAGTATGTTCCTTCAAAACTAGTCAATACTGATATTTTAATGCCTCTTGTTATTTGAGAAACCATAATGATTGAATGAATTTGGGTTTATTAATGTCAAATTTACAAAAAATTGATGTCGATAAGTCAGTTTTCAAAAAAGAATTTTTAGTTGGTGCTGTTTATAGAATTTGCCATTCCTTTCCCAACAACTCTGTCATAACGATCAATACCTTCTCGATAATAGACTAAAATAGTGTACTCATTTTCTGTTTGGTAAAAATTACCATCGATTGAATTTTCACCATCGATCATGCCTTTATTATCAGCAACAGTATATTGAAAATTAGTAAATCCTTGTTTGATTAGAATTGCCTTTTCATATGTTGCTTTTTTAGCATTGTATTCCATTTTATATTCATCTGTCAAACTATAATTGTTGAACATACCAGTTACGTAAATGTCTTTATTCAATGAAAAAGTCGGTGCCGATAAGCTAAAATAAACCCAAGCATAATCTGATTCGATTTCGCTGTTAAAGGCATTAATATTTTTAACAACAAAATTTCCATTGATATCTTGCGAAAATGAATAAGGAAAGTTTGTCCTAGCTGCGCTTGTGTATAATCGCGAACCATAAATAGCTGTGTCAGAATCAATTTTTGCTACATTGTTTGCGGCTGATCTAATATCTTTATTTTCGAAATATAAAAACTCATTTCCAGCCCAAAACTGAGTTGGTGTGTCGTACTTATAAATGAGTTCGTTACCAATTGTATACTGAGGAGCGACATTTTGAATAGAAGAGTTAAACTGTCCATTTTGCAGTAAAACAACTTTTACATTCTTTAATGGATTTTGAAAATTTATAGTTTTAGATCTAATTGTAAATTCTAAATTCTGTTTAGTATCCATGCTGTTTGCAGTTCTAGCTCTTTTAACTTGAGCAGGAACTGTGACTAAATCTTCCACTAAAATTAATTTTCTTGAGAAAACAATTTCTTTATTTTCGTCTAAAATCTTAATCATATAATTACCGCTAATCTTTAATTGTAGGGTAAACTGATTTGGAATTGCTAATTTGTAGTGAGAGTATATCTGTAATGTGTTGAATGAGTTACTATAGTTTTGAATACGCTGATTGTCAAAACCTTCTAAATATTCGTTTTTTGGTAATCCTGAAGGAACCCAATTATAATCACAATGAATAATTTCGTAATAATAATTAGCTTCGTTGCCAAATAAATCATCAAATTGAAGTTGGAATCCTTCACCTAAATTTATAATAGGAACTATATTTTGCTCATTTTGTATAAATGATACGGTCTTAATATTATAGGGTGGAGTTATTTCTTTCTCCGCTTGCGCAAAAGTAAAACTGCTAACAAAGAATAAAAGAAGCGTTATTTTATAAAATATTTTTGTCATTTTTTCGTGCTTATTATTTGGTAAATATAAGGAATGCTTCGATTTATTACTTATTAATTTAATTTCGATAAAATTCTAATTTTCTTGATGTAATACTCATTCATTATAACGTAATATTGTTGCTACTTGTTTCTTGGCATCAGATTTTTGCTCAAATAAATTACTCTTATGAAACTATTGATACGCTCATTCTTTGCTCTTTTAATATTTCCGCTCGCTTGTTTTGCTCAGAAAATAGATTACTCAGAACTGATTCCATTAGATCCTACAGTAAAAATGGGAAAGCTTGAAAACGGTTTGACCTATTATATCAAGAAAAATGCCAAGCCCGAAAATAAAGTAGATCTGCGATTAGTAGTAAATGCAGGTTCGATCTTAGAAAATGTTGACCAGCAGGGATTAGCGCATTTTATTGAACATATGTGCTTCAATGGAACAAAGAATTTTCCTAAGAATCAGTTGGTAGATTATTTACAGAGTATTGGAGTGAAATTTGGCCGACATTTAAACGCATACACGAGTTTTGATGAAACTGTTTATTTTTTACCAATACCTTCCGATAGTCCAGAAAAGTTAGAAAAGGGATTTCAAATCCTTGAAGATTGGGCCTTTAATACTGTTCTAACTGCAGAAGAAATTGATAAAGAAAGAGGTGTTGTTTTAGAGGAATATCGGTTGGGTTTAGGAGCGGAGAAAAGAATGGAGTCTCGCTATCTTTTAAAGATGATGTATAATTCTAAATATGCAGAACGATTGCCTATCGGAAAAAAAGAAATATTAGAAAATTTTCAACATAAATCTTTAATTGATTTTTATAAACATTGGTATCGTCCCAACTTAATAAGTGTAATTGTTGTGGGTGATATCGATGTGCTGGAAATGGAAAATAAAATTATTTCTCATTTTTCAAAATATAAAAACCCATCAAATGCAAAAAGGAGAAAGGTTTTTGAAGTTCCTAATCACATTGAAACATTTGTAGCTATAGAAAGTGATAATGAAGCTTCAGCTTCTCAAGTTTTACTGCTTTATAAAGACTACTCTGCGCCAAAAGCAATTGTAAACATTGGAGATTTTAAAAATTATATTGAGCAAGGATTGTTTTCTACAATTTTAAATAATCGATTAGACGAACTGACTAATTCTGCTGCTGCGCCTTTTATTTCGGGATATTCTTCTTACGGAGATACTTTTGCTAGAAACAAAAAAGGATATCAATCTGCGGCGACTTCGAAAGAAAATCAGCATTTAGCCACTCTTCGCTCCCTAGTTGTGGAGAATGAGAGAGTGCGAAAATTTGGTTTTACAGCTGGAGAATTAGAGCGAGCCAAAAATGAATTTAGTTCTTCCATTGAACAAGCCTATAACGATCGAGATAAGTTGAATTCAGAAAATTATGCTACTGAATACCAAGCTAATTTTTTAGAAGGTAAACCCGCGCCGGGAGTTGAATGGACTTATGAAAAAATGAAACAAATTTTAACTCTGATCACATTGACGGATGTGAATATTTTAATAAACGATTATTTAAAAGAAGATAACCGTGTCGTCATTTTGACTGGTCCAGAAAAAGATGGTGTAAAAAATATAACAGAAAAAGAGGTTTTAGAAGCTTTAAAAATTGACACAAAAGAGCTTAAGCCTTACCAAGACGTAGTAATTGCGAAGAGTTTAATTCGAAATGATATTGTACCAGGAGTGATTGTAAGAAGGGAAAGCAATTCTAAAATTCAAACAAAAACGTTGATTTTATCAAATGGAGTAAAAGTGACTTATAAGAATACAGATTTTAAAAATGATGAGGTATTGTTTGAAGCAATTAGTTTTGGAGGAAGCAATATGTATTCCAATGCAGACATGAAAAAAGTTCAGTTTGCTAATGCTGCGCTTACTGAGGCTGGTTTTTCAGGATTAAAATTGAATGATATTAATAAGTTTATGGCGGGAAAACTGGCAAGCGTTCAACCATATGTTGGGATTTTTAATGAGGGATTGAAAGGAATTACGACCCCTAAAGATTTAGAATATCTATTCCAAATGACACATGCTTTTTTTACTGATTTGAATTTTAATGAATCTGCTTTTGAAGGTTTTAAACAAAAGCAATCCGCAATTTTTTCGAATCTTGCTTCCCAACCTACCTTTTATTTCCAGCAAGAATTTTACACGTTTTTAAATAAGCAAAATCCCCGATTTAATGGAGTTATTCCGTCAGCTGAAACATGGTTAAAAATGGACTATAAATTAGCATACACTAAATACAAGGAGCGATTTGCGAACGCTGCTGATTTTGCATTTTACTTTGTGGGAAATATTGATGATAAAACGATTGAAGAATTCTCCATAAAGTATTTAGCATCTCTTCCAGCTTCTGACAAAAGAGAAAAGGCAATGGATTTGGGATATCGAATGATTAAAGGAGACTTTAAAAAGGTCGTGAATAAAGGAACTGATCCTAAAAGTAATGTGCTCATTATGTATTACGGTGATGCTGAATATTCAGATAAGGATGCGTTGACCATTGAAGCGCTTGCTGAGGTTTTAACGATTAAACTAATTGAACAGTTGCGCGAAAATGAAAGTGGCGTTTACGGCATTTCAGCACGAGGTAATTTGACAAAGGTTCCTAATGAATCTTTTAATTTTACGATCGGTTTTCCGTGTGGTCCAGAGAATACCGAAAAATTAATAGCATCCGCATTGAAAGAAGTTCAGAACATTATTGAAAATGGACCTACTGAAAAAGATCTTGCTAAATTTAAAGAGGGTGAATTATCAGACTACAGAAGTAATATTAAGAAAAATAGATATTGGTTATCAAATTTTATTTCATCTTATAACAATCAAACTAATCCTGAAGATATTTTAAATTACGAAAATTTAGTCAAAGAAATCACAGTAAGAGACATTCAAGATATTGCTAAAAAGTTCCTTTCAAAAGATAAAGTGATTGGTGTTTTAATGCCTGAAGAAAAGTAAAATTTCTGTAGGAAAGTCATAAAAAAACCTACTATCAATGACTATTAGCAGGTTTTGATGAATCTTATTTAAAACAAACGGGAATAACCTCTCCTTTAGCTAAACAATATTTTTCTACTAATTCAGGAGCAATTTTATTAGTGTAGTCTTCTTCAATTACTTTGAATCCAATGCTTCTTAACTTGTCAAAATAGTCACGACCGTATATTCTAACATGATCGTATTGTCCAAAAATTTTAGCACGCTCTTTTTGGTCGGTTATAGTATCGTCAGCAAATGTAACTGCTCTTGATAAATCCTGAGGAATCTGCAAAATTGCCATTCCACCTGGTTTTAAAACGCGATACAGTTCTTGCATTGCTTTAGTATCATCTGGAATATGTTCTAAAACGTGATTGCAAAGTATAACATCATATTGATTGTCCTCAAAAGGTAAATTACATATATCTGCTTTTACATCCGCTAGAGGCGAAAATAAATCAGTAGTTGTATAATCTATGTTCTTCTGGTTTCTAAATAATTTATAGAATGCTTGTTCTGGTGCAAAATGTAAAACTTTCTTTTTCTCTTTAGAAGTAAAAAAATCAGTTTGCTCATTTAAATACAACCATAATAAACGGTGTCGTTCTAAAGAAAGTGTACTTGGAGACAGTACGTTATTTCGCTGCGTTTCGTATCCGTAAGGTAGCATTGACTTGAAACTTTTCCCATCAATAGGGTCAGTGTATTTATCTCCTTTTAAAGAAAAAGCGATTATTGGTCGCGCCACATAGCTTAAACGAATAAGTAATGGTCGAGGTATTGTGTTGAGGATTAATTTAAAAACAGATTTCATAGGGTAAAGTTTAAACACGAATTACACAGATTAGCACAAATTATAAATTTTGAAATGTATTTCACGAATTTAAATTATAAAATAATTCTTTTATATTTTAAGCTGTCTTCTCCAAAATTCACTAAAAGTCCCAACTTGTTTTTAGACGATGCCAAATAATTTAATGTTTGTTTCGTGTCACTATTAGTTAGTTGTGAAATTGCTTTTACTTCAAAAATTATTTCATCGTAAACAACAAAATCGGCCACGTACTTTCTAGGTAAAATAATTTCTTTATATAAGATTTCGTATATTTTTTCTCTTTCAAATGGAATTCCATTTACTCTTAATTCATATTCTAGCGCATCTTTATAAACGACTTCACTATGACCGCGGCCTAAAATATTGTGAACTTCCATGCAAATACCAATAATTTTATAGGATTGTTCTTTTAAGTAAATATCACTCATACTTAAATTTTTTTTGTGAAATTTATATACTTATTAATTTGTGCTAATTTGTGAAATTCGTGTCTGTAATTAAATTACTAAAGGCACTTTTCTAAACTCATCTTCCTCATTACTGACGATTCCTAGAGCTTTATAGATATAAGCAAAAGTGGATAAAATTTCTGGTTTTCCATCAATAATAGCAACGTCATGTTCAAAGTGCGCACTTGGTTTTCCATCAGCTGTGGTGATTGTCCAGCCGTCTTTATGTTGTTTGATGTTTCTTGTCCCAAGGTTGATCATCGGTTCGATAGCAACCACCATTCCTTCAACAAACAGTTTTCCTCTTCCTTTTTTACCATAATTTGGCATTTCAGGATCTTCGTGCATTTTTTGGCCAACACCGTGTCCTACTAATTCACGTACAACACCATAACCATGAGCTTCTGTGTATTTCTGAATTGCATTACCAACATCCTCCACGCGATTTCCAAGTCTTAATTCTCGGATTCCAACAAATAAAGATTCTTTGGTTATCTGAAGTAATTTTCTGGTTTCTGGAGCGACTTCACCAATTTCAAATGAATACGCATGATCACCATGATATCCGTTTTTGTAAGCGCCACAATCCACAGAAATAACATCACCACTTTCCAATGGCTTGTTATTAGGAATTCCGTGCACTACTTGTGAGTTCGGACTCATACAAAGTGAGTTTGGAAAATCATATAAACCAAGAAAACTTGGAACAGCTCCGTGATCACGAATAAATTCTTCTGCTAGTTTGTCTAAATATAAAGTAGTAACTCCTTCTTTAATTTCAGAAGCGACCATTCCTAAAGTTTTTGATACGATTAACGCACTTTCGCGCATTAATTCTATTTCTTCACGAGATTTTACAATAATCATAATTCTTGTTTTTCAGTTGGCAAAAGTACGATTTTATAATTATTTATGTGAGTTTGGTTAATTATAAAACGCAAGCGTTTCTTAGACCTTTTCGAGAAAAAGTAACAAAATGAATTAATCGTTATAAAAACAAATCACTAAATTAGTGCCATCTAAAAACAGAAATACACCTAATGGATAGTACTGAAACTAAAAAAAAGAATTTAAATAGAATGAAAAGCATCGCCCTTAGTGTATTAGGGTTGGCAGTGATTTGCTTTTTTGTAGCGCATCATTATAAGATAACTTGGCTTAAAGCAATTAGTGAGGCTGCTATGGTTGGTGGTATTGCCGATTGGTTTGCAGTTGTAGCTTTATTCAAGCATCCACTAGGAATTCCGATTCCGCATACCGCTCTGATTCCAAACAATAAAGATAGTATTGGACAAAATTTAGGAAGTTTTGTATCCGATGAATTTTTAATAAAGGAAAAGTTAGAAATTAAATTAGACGAATTTGATTTTGCTACCAAAGCAACAAATTGGATCAAAGAGGGTAAAAATGCGGCTACAATTTCTGATTTAGTTGTTGAAAACGTTATTCCAGGAATTCTAAAAACGATTGATGATGCCGATGTAAAGAATTTTATACAACGACAATTTGAAAGTAAAATGCAAGAATTGAATTTTGGTCAATGGGTTGCAGTTGCTTTAGAATCTTTATCTAAAAGTGAAAAACAATCAGAATTAATTACTGAGGTTTTAACTGTTTTAGCGACGGAGCTGGAGGCAAATAGGTTAGATATCAATGAAAAAGTTAAAACTGCGACACCGTGGTACACATTAGGTGTTGCTGATAAAAAAATTGCTGATGGAGTTTTTAATGGACTTTATGAATTTTTAGAAATGGCAAAGGAGCACGATAGTTCCATCCGCCAAAAAATAAATTTATACATTTTAAATTTTATAGAAGATTTAAAACACTCACCAGAAATGCAGCAGAAAATCAGCACGCTGATAACTGAGTTTACACAAAAAGAAGAAGTTCAAAATTATATTGGATCGATTTGGCAGGAAATAAAAGATAATGTTACGACTGATCTGGATAAAGGTTCCGATTCTAAAATCAAATTAAATTTGACAAGTATGATTATGAACTTTGGTGACACAATTCAAAATGATACTGTAATGACAACGAAAATCAATACATTTATAAAGGTTGATTTGTTAGGTGTTTTACTTCGAAATAAAAAATCGATTGGAGACTTAATTGCAACCTCTGTTCAGAGTTGGGACAAAAAAGAAATAGCTGATAAATTAGAGTTGGAAGTTGGTAAAGATTTACAATTCATACGAATCAATGGAACTGTAGTTGGCGGATTCGTTGGTTTATTGATTTATTTTGTTGAGAAATTTATTTAAAAGCTCTATTGTATTTTTTCTTTATTATTTTTTCAAACTTGACAAATCTTAAATAATTTCCTTCACAGAATTTAGATGTGCTACGTTTAATTTTTTAAAACTAAATTTTTTTTAAAAAAAAATGCTGTCCTATTGAGACAGCATTTTTAATTTATAAATTATTTATAGCAAGGAATGACAACTCATTACTTCAGGTTTTTCAACTCCCATCAATTCTAAGATTGTTGGAGCTATATCACCTAAAACTCCATTGTGAATCTGTTTCAACTCTTTATCGACTAATATGATTGGGACTGGATTTGTCGTGTGAGCCGTATTAGGACTTCCATCAGGATTAATCATTGTTTCACAGTTTCCGTGATCTGCAATGATAATTGTTGTGTAATTATTAGCTAAAGCAGCGGTAATTACTTTTTCTACACAATTGTCAACGGCTTCACAAGCTTGTATTGCAGCGCTCATTATTCCAGTATGTCCTACCATATCACCATTTGCAAAATTTAGGCAAACAAACTCGACTTCTCCTTTATAAAGTTCAGGAACTAAAGCATCTGTTAATTCATAAGCACTCATTTCTGGCTGTAGATCGTAAGTTGCAACCTTTGGCGAGTTTTTTAATATCCTGCTTTCTCCTTCAAATGGCATTTCTCGTCCACCAGAAAAGAAAAAGGTAACGTGGGGATATTTCTCTGTTTCAGCAATTCTAATTTGCTTTTTATTTGCTTTTTCTAAAACCTCACCAAGCGTTTCTGTTATGTTATCTTTATTGTAAACAACTTTTACATTCTTGTACGTTTCGTCATAATTTGTCAGCGTTACATAATACAAATTAAGTTTATGCATATTGTGTTCGTGACAATTTATCTGTGTTAAAACTTCCGTCAATTCGCGCCCTCTGTCTGTTCTAAAGTTGAAGAAAATAACAACGTCATCTTCTTCGATAGTAGCTAATGGTTTATCAGCATCATCGACGATAACTGTTGGGTGAATGAATTCATCAGTAACATTTACTTCGTAGCTTTCCTCGATTGATGCAACTGCATCTTTTGAATGAGTTCCAACACCGTTTACTAATAATTCGTAAGCTAATTTTACTCGTTCCCAACGTCTGTCGCGATCCATAGCATAATAACGTCCAATTATCGACGCTAATTTTACAGTAGTATTAGCAATATAATCTTGTAAATCTTGAATGTAATGTTTACCCGATTTTGGATCCACGTCGCGACCATCGGTGAAGGCGTGAACAAAAACATTTTCTAGTCCGTATTGTTGCGTTGCATCAATCAGTCCACGTAAGTGAGAGGTGTGAGAATGAACGCCACCATCTGAAACAAGTCCTAAAAAGTGTACTTTTTTATTGTTAGCCTTTGCATATGTAAAAGCGTCTATTAATACTTGCTCTTTTGCTAAGGTGTCATTGGCTACAGCCAAATTAATTTTAGCTAAATCCTGATAAACAATTCGGCCGGCACCAAGATTCATGTGTCCGACTTCGCTATTTCCCATTTGCCCTTCAGGCAGTCCCACATTCAAACCGTCAGTTCGAAGTTGAGCACTTGGATAATTTCTATATAAGCTATTTATAAAGGGTACGTTAGCGTTGTCAATTGCTGAAACTTTTGGATCAGGAGATTTTCCCCAACCGTCCAAAATCATAAGAATTACTTTTTTATTCATCGCAAAGTTATTTTAAACAAAGATAAAGTATTTCTAAAAATTGAAGTCACTTCATTTTAACTATTGTTGATTCAGAGATTAACAGGCCTGAAAAATAAACATTTGATTGTTAGCTTTTCTCTTTTTTACAGTTAATGCATTTAGAATTTATTCTTAACCTGATTGTAGTCTATAAAGTAGCGTACGCTTATTGAAAAAACGTGACTCAAAGCATCGTTGTTCAATAAATTAGTGACGTTGTTTCTAAAATCTTTATTGATATCTCTTTCAAATGCACCAGCGTTATTGCGATATAAAACTGATATTTGACTTCCAGGAGCGAACCACCATGAGTATGATAAATCTGTATTCCAGGAATAGAAACTTGAATTTTTATTTACGGTATAACCAGTGTAATCAGCTAATCGTCCATTTTGTTGTAGTGACAAAATATTTTTATTTTCAGCGTAAGACCAGTAATGTCTTAAAGATAGATTGAAGGACATTTTACTGTTTAAAGAGTATTTTCCAGAGAAACTATTAGCATACGTAATTACGTTTCTATTTGCATAAATAATGGTTGCTGGAGTTACTGGATCTAAGTCGTCCTTTAAACGGTCAATAAAACCTTTATCGTTATTGTCTCTGTAAAAATTGATAATATAATTTATCGATATTTTATCATTGAAACGATATCTAGGACCAAAAGCAAAGCCATAAGAATTTCGGCCTTCCTCTTTATAAATTTGGTAAGAAGGATTAAAATCAACAGCAAAACTTTTATTATAGTCAGTAGAAATGTATAAAGACATATTTATTTTTGCTGGAGTGATCAAGAAACGATCAGCTGTTCTGGATTCATAATAATCGTACGTTTCAAGCGGATTCACATTTAGTCCCATACCTAAAGAAAGATTCTTCTTAGTGCTCGAATTAATTTGGAAATTAATATCTCCAGACTGAATTTTTCCAGTTTCTTTTTGAAATTGTGAATAAGCATTTAACCTTGCAGTGAAACTATTGAAAATCTTAGTTGGATTTAAAATCCTATAACTTGTGTTACCGTAAAAGCTGTAATAATTTGTCTCAAAGTTAATTCCCAAATCATTGTTGTCAAAATCTTTAGTAGTAATGTCGGCGCCAATTCCGTAGCGATATTTTCCACTTGTTTCTGAAAAGTTTAATTGAGAATTGATTCCCTTTTTATTTTCTAGCGCATTAATGTAACTGTATTTAAAATCACCATTCAGGCTGTAGGTATTTTTTTTGGTATTTAAATCCCAAACTAATGCACTAACATTTCCATCTCTAAATCCTCCGTTTCGCGTAACATTTGTATTTACAAACGCTATTGAGGAATTTTTGCGAAAGCGCTGATCTAATACTAAAACATTATAATTAGAGAGTGGCTCTACTACTTCTTTTCTAACCGTTTTGTTGTCGTTGTTTAGTATTGTTGCTGATGTTTTTTCGGTAACTGCATTTAGTATCCCTATTCCCAAACCATCCTTAGTTCGCCCCGAAATTTTTAATGCATTGACGAGGTTGATGCTTGCAGGATTATCGATGATTTCTTCGTTAGCTTCAACAGTGGGATAAACGGATGGATTTCCTCCAATTCTTCGAGAGTACACTAAATTTCCTTTACTAAACAAATCTGTTCCTTCTGTGAAAAACGGTCTATTCTCATTAAACTGTTGCTCAAATGGTCCTAAATTTAAAATTTGATCGTCGTATTTTGTCTGTCCAAAATCAGGAACTAGAATCATATCAAGTGTAAAAGCATCATTTATTCCGTACTTTAAATCAAGACCGCCTTTTAGCGTTCCAGTTGTTTTTTGACGAGAATTTGCATTCCCATAAAAAGATGAATAAGGTAAAAGAAATAGTCGAGTAGGAGGTTTTATATTTTCAATTCCCTCTAAAACCCCTGATTGTTGGGTAAAAGTACCAAGCTTTGAATCGATGAAGTTCCAAGTATATTTTTGTCTGTCGCGCCTAATTTCTCTAAAGAAATTCAGTCCCCAAGTTTGCTTACTTTCGCCAGAGAATCTTAGTGCAGCATATGGAATGCGCATTTCTACAACCCAACCTTTATCGGTAATTACAGCTTTACTGTTCCAAACCGCGTCCCAAGAGTAGTCTTCGCCATTAGTATCTGTAGTAATACAATCTGCTTGACCATCTGCGGCATTAACAAAAAATTGAAAATCTTGTTGACCGTCATTGTATCCATTAATGAAAACGCCAAATAAATCAGAGGTCCCAAAATTATCTCTCTGCGTAATTTCTTTTAATATTTTTTGTGGATTTTCGTCATATAGCATCGCACCTATATAGATGGCATCGTTGTCATATAAAACCCGAATTTCAGTTTTCTTGCTATCTGGAATCTTTTTCCCATTATCAGGATCAAACATAATAAAGTCGGTTGCAATTTCCGCTGATTGCCAAATACTTTCGTCTAATTTTCCATCAATTTCAATTTTTTCAGAAATGAATTTAGTTTTTAAAACTTTTTTTTGGCTGTAGCCAAAGAGCGAAAATAGAAGGGAAATTGTTACGAGATACTTTTTCATGACACGATTGATTTGATTGATTGATGTATTTATGAAAAAACCAAAATAGCGCGAAAGGAAGAAAAGACCAGTTTACTGAATAGTTTGTTTTAATAGACTCGCTTTTCAGTTGAATGTTACACTTTAGTATTAAATTAAAATTTATTTTTAACAGAGTTGTAATCTATAAAATAGCGAACGCTTATTGAAAGCACATTGGTTAGATCGCTATTAAATATATTTTTAAGATTTCTTGAAAGATCTTTTTCTACTGTAGAAGCGCGTTCTAAGCCATAATTGCGATACAAAATAGAAAGCTCACTTCCTGGTGCAAACCACCAAGAATAGGATAGGTCAAAGTTCCAAGAATTAAAATTTCTATCCTTGTTTAAGTTGTAAGTTGTGTTTGGCGTCAAATAGCCATTGTTTTGTAAAGTTAAAAAATCATGGTTTTTAGAATATGACCAATAGTATCGTGCCGTCAAATTGATGGTCATTTTATTATTTAAAGAATATTTTCCAGTAAGATCATTTTGCAAGATTTCTCGATTTCTTTCTGTAAATACAGTTCCTAAATTATCAAAATCTACCCATCCACGATCGTTCTTCATTTTTGTATATTCTAAGGCATAAGCAAGAGATAGTTTATCATTGAAGCGGTATTTTGGACTGGCATAAAATCCGTGCGTCAATCTTTTATCTTCATCAAATTTTGTGAAATTAAAAGTCATATCTAATGTTAAAGCATTGTTTCTATTTAATTCGAAACCAAAGTAAGAAGCGACTCTTTTAGGAACATAAACATATCTTCCGTACTCCCTTGGCTCGTAGAAATCAAATGTTTTTAATGGGTTAATAATTATTCCTAACTCAAAATAATCATTGCCCAAGGAAGTTCCTTTAAGTACTGTTTTATACCAACCTTCTTGAACTTTTCCGGTAGTGTTTTGAATTTCTAGATTTAGTTCTTGTTCAACTTTTAGAGTATTGAATACTTTAGTAGGATTTAAAATACGGTAACTCCCATTTGCCAGAGCACCATGGTAATTAGTATAAAAAATTATCCCCAAATCATTAATATCATAGTTCTCTGAAATGTATTTTCCGGAAAGTAAATAACGATATCTTCCATTTGTTTTTTCGAAATTTAAGGCTGTTTTGTAGCCATTGTAATCTTTTATTGTGTTGACATGGCTAAATTTAAAATCTCCATATAAGTTATAAGTGTTCTCTTTTGTATTCAAATCAAAAACCAATGCGGTGGCGTTAGCATCTCTAAAATTTCCATTTCGTGTCGTATTGGCATTAATAAAGGATACGGACGAATTTTGATTAAATCGTTGATCAAGAACTATCATATTATAATTGGTCAGTGGTTCGATAACCTCTTTACGCGATTCGTTAGTATCGCTATTAAATATAGTTGCTTTAGTTTTTTCGGTAACAGCGTTCAAAAAGCCAATGCCCAATCCATTTTCTGTTCTACCCGATATTTTTACAGCATTTAGTAAATTAACAGTGCTGGGATAATTAGTAATTTCTTCATTAGTAGCAGTTTCAGGTTCAGAGCTTGGTTCGCCACCAATTCTTCGAGAATAAAATAAGCCACCTTTATTAAATAAATCAGTGCCTTCTGTGAAGAAAGGTCTGTTTTCTTCAAATTTTTGTTCGAAAGGAAGCAAATTTAAAATCGCATTATCAAATTTTGTTTGGCCAAAATCAGGAACTAAAATCGCATCTAATGTAAATGAGTCATTGATACCATATTTAATATCTAATCCAGCTTTTAAAGTAGTGTCAGAACCAATGTCGCTCTGTTGATAATAAGCCGAAGTATACGGTATTAAGAAAAGTCGAGTAGGGGTTTTTATATTTTCAATTCCTTCAAGAATTCCTGCTTGAGGTATCACGGCGCCAATTTTAGTATCGATATGATTCCAAGTGTATTTTTGAACATCGCGCTTAATTTCTCTCATAAAATTTAAGCCCCAAGTTTGTTTTTGTGATTTAGAAAAACGTAAAGCTGCGTAAGGAATTTTCATTTCAACGACCCAACCAAATTCTGTCAGCAATACTTCACTGTCCCAAATTGCATCCCATGTAAAATCCTCGAAATCTTCAGTTGCTAAACAGTCCATTTGAACACCGGCTGCGCTTACAAAAAACCTAAAATCTTGTTGTCCGTCATTGAATCCATTTATGTAAACAGAAAAATGATCAGAAACTCCAAAAACATCTCTATTCGTAATCTCTTTTTTAATTTTATTAGGTTCATCGTCGTATAATAACGCTGATATATAGATCGCATCATTGTCATACAACACTTTTACTTCTGTTTTTTTACTTTCGTTAATTGGCTTTCCATTATCTGGCTCGAACATTACAAAATTTGAAGCAACAGCAGCTGATTTCCAAATTTCTTCGTTTAATTTACCATCGATGGTTATGTCCTCTGTCGTAGATTTAGCTTGGAGTGTCTTTTTTTGACTGTAAAGATTAAAATTATATAATAGTAAAAAAAGCAGGCTTAGATAGCGAAAATATGACATATTTTAGTAGTTGAATCGAAACAAAAATAATAAAATTAACATAAGAATATCAGATTTAAAGGTGTTTAACTCAATAATAAATCATAATTTTCGTTATAAGAAGAATAAAGTTCTGTTAAATAGATTTTCATTTCTATTTTTTACCGTACGTTTGCAACCCGAGTTAATTAGTAACTAAAAGAAAATCAATGATTTATACAATAATTCCTACTATTTTATTTGTACTTGCTTCAGTTATTCCTAACAACACAATATCTTCTGATACGAAGATTTCAAAACCCACCGTTTACGCTAAAACCTTAGAAACTACTGTTGAAGCTAAAATTGAAACTGCTTACAGTAATTTACACTCTAAAAAGTTTGCATTACCAAAATTAGAAAGCTTTGCCGTTGCTTTAAAGGGATATTATTCTTTAAAAGAAAAAGGCTTAATCAAGAAAGACATTCTTACTATAATCGATTTTAGTATGTCTTCAAATACAAAAAGACTTTGGGTTATTAATTTAATTACTGGAGATGTACTCTTTAATTCTTTAGTAGCTCATGGAAGAAATACGGGTGAGGAATTTGCCTCTAATTTCTCAAATGCTAATGAATCTTTTAAAAGTAGTTTAGGATTTTATTCTACTGGCGAAATTTACAATGGTAAACACGGAATGTCACTTCGTCTTGATGGTTTAGAAAAAGGAGTGAATGATAATGCAAGAGCAAGAGGCGTGGTTATGCATGCAGCTGATTATGTTTCAGATTCTTTTATAAAAAACAACCATAGATTAGGAAGAAGTCAAGGTTGTCCTGCTGTTCCTAATGAATTATCTAAAGAGATTATTAGTATGATAAAAGACAAGTCATGTTTCTTTATCTATCATCCTTCTAGAGCTTCGAAGTTTGGAACGAAATCACTTTCTTAATTAGAAATTGAATATTATAAGTTAGAAAGTCCTCTATTAAGGCTCATTCAAGTATTCTTAACCCGTTGGGTGTAATTAATTGATTTGTATTTTAATATTATTTATTGGTCTGTTAAATATGAACTTATTAATATATTGAATCATAGTTAGAG
>NZ_JBANDI010000035.1:0-26484 GCF_039123485.1 Flavobacterium sp. PL12 | reverse complement strand
AACTCTGATAAACACTTAATAATGATGAAAAAATTAACAGCGTAATTAAAAATCGAAATTTAGAATAATACTCTTGTTTTATAGGGGTCAAAACACTAATGTCTTGAATAAATTTTTTGAATCTTAATGCGAAATATGTTTTAATTCAAATTTTCTTACATCTATTTTAAATTAGTATACTTATATATGTAATTTACGTTACCTTCCTTTTTCAAAAGGAGAATTCAATGAAAGATATAATTGAAGAAAAGCAGATGTTTCAGCATATTTTTGAATCATCAATGGGAGGTATTATAGTAGTAGATACAGAGGGAAAGATAATTTTAGCAAATGATGCTTGTTGCTCTCTATTTGGATACAATTCCAAAGAATTATTAAATAAAAATATTGAAATTCTTATTCCAGTAAAACTTAAGGATCGTTATCTTGATTTTATAGCTGGAAAATTTATTCCCTTTAAAGAAAGCGATGTGTACGGGGTAAAAAAAAATGGCCGAAAAATTAATGTCAGCATTGGATTAAACCCTACTTCAGTAAATGGTAAAAAAGTTACCATGATTTTTGCACTTGATGCTACTCAACATGCAGACGATGCAATTTTAATTAAGCAAACAAATAAAAAGCTAAAAGATAGCAAACGAAAGTTTCATTCATTGATCAGCAATTTAAAGGGAATTATTTTTAGATGTAAAAACAATCAAAATCTTGATATGGATTTTATTAGCGAAGGCTGTATGAAAATTACGGGTTATCATTTTACTTCGTTTATAAATGGTACTGTTGATTTTGCAAAATTAATTTTAGAGCAGGATCGAAATGAAGTATGGAATAAAAAGAAAGAGGCAATAAAAAACAGAACACAATATGACGTAGAATATAGAATTTATAATAAGAATGGAGAAATTAGATATGTGTTGGAAAAAGGAGAAGCCATTTATAACGAAAATTATGAAGTCAAGTTTTTAGAAGGATTTATTTCTGATATAACTGCGTTAAAAGTTTCAATGTTTGATTTACATAAAAGTGAGGCAAAGACTAAGGCGCTGTTGGAAGCCATTCCTGATACAATTTTAATTCAAGATCGTGAAGGAAGGTATTTAGACTGGTATGCAAACAGTCCTGAAATATCTTTTATGCCACCGGAAAGGTTTTTGGGATTAACTATGGAGGAAGCATTACCGGAATCGGTGTATAGGATAGTGAAAAAATCTCACGATAAGGTAATTGAAACCGGAACGATGCAACTAGCAGAATATTCTTTTCCAGTTAAAAATAAAATTTTATACCATGAAGCAAGAGTCGTTTTAATGAACGACCACAGTCTTCTAACAATTATCAGAGATGTGACGCAGAAGAAATTGACTGACGATATGTTACGTATAAGAAATAATGCATTGGCATCGGCCATAAACAGCATTGTTATATCTGATGCAATTAATCCTGAAATACCTATTATTTATTCTAATTGCGCTTTCGAAAAAATGACAGGTTATTCAAATGAAGAAGTTATCGGTAAAAATTGTCAGTTTCTTCAAAATGATGATCGAGATCAAAAGTCAATTGATATAATGCATAATTCCATTGCCAATGGAGAAGCGTGTAATGTTACCCTTCGAAATTATAAAAAAGATGGAACTTTATTCTGGAATAATGTTACAATCACCCCAATATTCAATGATCAGCAAGTGGTAACTCATTTTGTAGGTATTCAAAGTGATGTTACTAATAAGGTAAAGGCTGAAAAGCTAAAAGACCAGACACAGCACATTTTAGAATTAATGGCTAAGGATAAACCGCTAGAAATTATTGCTGATTCAGTATCGAATACTATTAAAGATCATATTAAAAATGTTCTAGTTTCTGTACTGCTTTTTGATTGTGAACAAGAAAAATTTAATATAGTAATTGCGCCAAAAGTTGAATCTCTTTTAAATTTAAAGAAAGTACTATCTGATTCAAATGCAGATTTTGCTCAGATGATTTCATTTTTTAAGGAAAGTAGAGTTATCGAAAATTTCAACGATGGACGTGTTCTAAAGTATTACAAAGAACTTGCTTTTAATAATGATGTAAAAACATTTTGGTCTTTTCCTATTAGATCATCTTCAAAACAAATATTAGGTGTGATAGCTATTTTTAGTGGAGAGTCCAAAACGCTTTCAGATACTGAAAAAGAAATTATAGGTAATATGGCTGATTTAATTAGTATTCCAATAGAAAAAGGAAAAACGGAAGTTATACTGCACAGAAATAAAATCGAACTGGAAAAATATGCTCATGAACTTGAAGTTTTAGTTCAAGAGCGCACACAAGAGGTAATGGCGACAGTGCAGAAGTTAGTAGAAACTAATTTTATATTAGAAGAGCAGGTACTACTGGCCCAAAATTCAGAAAAATTAGCAAGGACGAGTAGGGGAATTGCATCCGAAATTGCAAAAAATTTCCCTGATGGTTTTGTAGCTGTAATAGATCAAGATCTAAAAATAATATTTTTAGAGGGAGAAGGATTAAAGCAACTCGCTCTAGAAAAAATATTTTATGAAGGTGGTATTATTGGTAAAATCCCTAATTCCATTGATGCTCCGCAAATATTAATGAAAGATAACGTTATTAGAACGCAAAGAGGCGAGCGACTGTCATTTGAAGTTAAATTTAAAGACCGATATTTTGTAGTAAATACGTTGCCACTTATTGATGACAATAATCAAATCTACAATTCATTACACGTTTACAGTGATATTACTTTACAAAAAGAAGCTGAGTTCAATATCAAAAAATCACTTACAGAAGAACGTGAGTTAAACAGTTTGAAGTCTCGTTTTATATCGATGGCTTCGCATGAATTTAGAACACCCTTAAGTGCTATTCTAACTTCAGCTATTTTAATTATGAAGCAAAATCAATTTGAGGACAAGTTAAAGAGAGAAAAATATGTTCTTCAAATTGAAAAAAATGTAAATCATTTGATAGCTATTTTAAATGATTTCTTATCCCTTAGCAAGTTAGACGAGGGCGAATTAGTATCAGTACCGCAGCAATTCGATTTGGTTTCATTTTCTAAAGATTTTTTACAAGAAACTCTCATTGGACTTAAGGAAGAGCAGTCTTTTAAATTAAATGTCCCAGATCATAAAATGGATGTATTTCTTGATCAAAAATTACTATCACATATTTTAAACAATCTTCTTTCTAATGCAGCTAAATATTCTGCAGTGGGCTCTGAAATTAGTTTAAAAGTGACGCAACTGCAGCATAGTTTTACTATAGAAGTTTCTGATACTGGAATAGGTATTCCTAAAACAGAACAAATACATGTTTTTTCTCGATTTTTTAGAGCTAATAACGCTTTAAACATTGAGGGTACGGGCTTGGGACTACATATAGTTAAACAATATGTTACATTAATGGGCGGAGCTATATCATTCAAAACTGAAATAAATAAAGGAGCAAGCTTTTTAATAGAATTTCCAAATACTTAATAATAAAAAATTTAAAAATAGTTTATAAACCCCTACTATAAATAATTATACAATGAAAAAAATATTGATAATAGAAGATAATGAAGATGTAAGGGAAAATACTGCAGCTATCTTAGAGTTTTCAAATTACGAAGTTATTACCGCTGAAAATGGAAAAATAGGGATACAATTAGCCAAAAAAGTTCTTCCTGATTTGATTCTTTGTGACATAATGATGCCAATTATAGACGGGTACGCAGTGTTAAAAGCTTTAAATGATAATAATGAAACAGCAACAATTCCATTTATATTTTTAACTGCCCTGACCGAAAAGGATGAAATGCGTAAAGGCATGAATTTAGGTGCGGATGATTACTTAACTAAGCCCTTTTCTGAAATCGAACTAATAGGCGCATTAGAAAGTCGATTAAAAAAACATGATTTTTTACAAAAAGAATTTTCTAAAACTGCAGAAGAGATTGGTAATTTTATTGAGGAAGCGGCTACGTTTTTGAATATTGATTATTTAAATACTGAATATTCAAAAGTGGTATTCAAAAAAAAGAAACTTGTTTATGAGGAGGGAAATTCTACTAATGCGTTATACTTTATTGAAAGTGGCGTTGTAAAAACGTTTAAAACCACTGAAAAAGGAAAAGAGCTAGTAACAGGATTACACACTTCTGGAAGTTTTATAGGTCAATTATCATTACTATCTGAAGCAGGAAATTACGTTGATTCAGCAATGGTTATAGAAGAAGCAAAATTATTTAAAATATCAAAACTTGACTTTCAAACTATTATTAAGGGCAATAGAGATGTAGCGATGAAATTTATTAAACTGATTTCAAATGATCTTATTGAAATGCAGAATCATTTTGTGGACATTGCCTTTTCAACAGTGCGTAAAAGGGTAGCTAAAACATTATTAGAAATATCAAAAACAAGGATTTTAACACACGGTGAAGCAGAAGGAATTGCAATTTCAAGAGAAGATTTTGCTGGATTATTGGGGACTGCAACTGAGACAGCAATTAGAATGTTAACTCAGTTTAAAGATGAAGGTATAATTACATTTGACGCTTCGCGAAAAATATATATCAAAGAAAAAAAAGTTTTAGAAGACATTGTACTGTTTGGTTAAAAAACATAAAACTTTCAAATTTAGTAGTAGCAATTAACAAGTAGGAGATAAAATTTTATGTAGATATGGGATGCTAATGAATTGCACCCCATAATCTAATTAAATAATCTTCAATTATATTATTTTGTGCACTGCTTCTTTTGCATCTTTTATAGCGTCAGTCACAAGATCCTTGCTATCTTTAAAAGAATTCTTGATTTTTTTTCTTATTTTTTTTCCTTTTTTAGGTGCGTAAAGAATTCCTAAACCAGCTCCAATTGTAGCTCCTGCCAATAAAGCGAATAACATTCCAGATTTACTGTTTTTCATAATTTTTTTTTAAATTCTTGTATCTAGCAAACCTAAACTTTAAGAATTACAATTTAAATGACGAAGGTCATGTACAAGAAATTTTTTCATTGCAGTAAAATATAATGAATCATTAATGCTATTGACCCAGGTCATTTCAGTAAAAATGATCTGCTCTTACATTTGACGTGTTGCACAAAATAATTCTGTTAATGTAATAGTATGAACATCCTAAACGTAGAACCAAAAAAAATTTATTTTAGCGCGTATGAAAATCTTTCACAACTTGAAAAGGCAGTCAAGCTGATTGAAGAGCGAAGACCGATAGATTTTAAGATAACAGTTATGGGAACTGTTTTTAAAATTTGTGCTGAGCAAAATAATGGAGACCTAAAAAACCATTATTTACTTCAGGAATATTGGAATATTTTATTAAGAAACCATCCTAAATTAGGTGTTTTTTACAACCCTGAATTAGGATCAACATTTATTGTAGGTACTTTGGCATCTGCATTTATGAACGAAATTAATGGTAAAATTTTAGGTTCTTTGTTGGTTGGTCCTTATGCAATAATCAGAGGAATGGGAGCTACAGAAGCTCAAGCACTAGAATTAATCAATGCATTAAAAGCGCAGAAATATTTAATTCTATTCCGAGGAGAAAGAAACGATTTAGAAAAATACAAAATCATTTTGGAAGATATTGAACAATGAACTAAAGCCCAAAAAATCAAAATAATTTTTTTAAAACGATTTAAAGTAAAACAATTTTATCAGATGAATAAATTTCATATTAGCTTGTATAGCATTTTTATAATTTCGGCAGTGATTATTTTGCTCAACCGTTATACCGCATTCCATTTAACAGATTACAGAGTTCACTTTTTCTTTCTGTTCTTTGCTGCTTCAAGTTTTGCTGTAATTTTTGGGCATCTCTTTAACAAATTAAAAGATAATAAATCTATACTTCTAACTTTTATTGTTGTAGGAGCGTTGTGTTTCTTAAAAGCATTCTTTACATGGGGTGGTGACTGGAAAACTCAAACTCAACTATACAGAAATGTCACAAACAACAATAAGTCAATTGATTTGCAGTTGCGTGCAGATAAATTTGCATTTGGATACAAAAAAAGAGTTATTGAGATTTATAACATAGCTCCTTTTATGCAATGGACTACTGATATTGATACAACTGCCATAGATAACTCAGAGTGGAATAGGGTAGATTTATATGTTAATGAGATGAAGCTTCCTAAACAAGAATAAAATAACATTTTATAGTCATTAACTAACGTATTAATTTTTTTTTTAATTTCTAATAAAAGATAATTAAATATTATTAATTGATTTTACGCTAAAAATAATAATATATATGTCTTTAAAAATTCTGTAATTTGATAAGTGTGTGGATGATATAAATTTAAAAAGCAAAATTCAATATTAGCGGATTTCAATAGCTATTTCAGTTTTAAGCATTAAAAAACCCCAACATCTGTTGGGCTTTTGTGACCTTGACTACACAATTTATAGACCATTTTATACAAGATCTAAAGAAATTAGCTCTGTATAAACCATTATAAAAAGTAAAAACCTACCTCTATCTAAAGTAAATTTTCACCAGTTTTTTTAGACAATGCACATTATGAGATTGCTATGGAAAAGATGTTTTTTAGTTGGAGAGAGAAATTTGATCGCTATAAAAATAATTGAACTAAATATTTCAGTTTTTAAACAAAATAAGGGCAAAATTTTAGTCGATTTTTTAAATTATAGATCAACATTTAAATAATATTTTTACTGATAAATTTCATAATTTGATTAACAAACTGCATTTAATCGGATACTAAAACTACTTCCTAAGCCAAGCTCACTTTGCACTCCAATTATACCATTTTGTGCTTCAATAAATTCTTTGCTAATAGCTAAGCCTAAACCAGTTCCTAGTTTATGACTTCCTGGAATCTGGAAATATTTATCAAAAACTCTTTTCTTATAGTGATCATCAATACCTTTACCTCTGTCAATAACTTCAAAAAGTATTGTGCTATTCTCTTTTTTTACTTTAATAATTATTTTACTATTTTCAGAGGAGTAAGTGATGGCATTTGTTAAAAAGTTAATGAGGACCCAAGCTGTTTTATCGTTATCTGCCTTTACAAAAGGTAAGCTTTCCTCGGCATCGATTATTATATTTATAGCTTTTTGGTCGGCTTTTACTTTTACAGCTGCTATGGCATAGTTTACTATTTCGTATGGATTGTTGTTTTCTATGGTTAGATGTATGTTTCCCGTTTCTACTTGGGATAAATCCAATAATTCTCCGGTAATTTTCAGCAATCTTTCGCTATCTTCTCTGATACTGGTAATTAGTTGTTTTTGATCCTCATTCATCTTTCCAGTATCTTCTTTTTCAAGAATTTGTAAACTCATTTTTATAGAAGAAATAGGCGTTTTTAATTCGTGAGAAACCGTGGCTATAAAATTGGTTTTTGCGAAATCTAATTCTTTAAAAACAGTAATATTTCTTAGAATGATTACATCGCCAATATCAATTGTTTGATCTTCACCCGTTGGTTTAATGGTAATATTCACAATTTCCTTCTCGAAATAACTTTCGATATTATCTGCAAATATTTTCATAGGTTCTGCTTTTTGCTTGTCGTTTTGAAGCGTACTTACGATCAATGATTTCATTAAATCGTTCTTCAATGCAAGAGTAGTAGCTAATTCTCCAACAACTTCTTCGGACTTTAGTCCGATAATTTTCAAAGCTTCATTATTTACAAATAGTATTGTTCCTGTATTGTCCAATCCAATAATTGGATCGTGCATATTATTGATCAAGGTTTCTAATCGTTTTTTCTCAAATGATAATTTGTGTAAGTTACTGCTACTGTATTCTTGTAATTTCTCCGCCATTGAATTGAATGATTTTGCTAAATCTCCAAATTCATTATGATTCATGAAATTTACTCGTTGTGAGTAATTTTTATTAGCAATTTCCTTGATACTATCTGTAAGTTCTCTAATAGGATTGGCAATATTATTGGGTAAATTTACTAATAAGTTAAAAGCAATCAAGAAACATAACGTTCCTATAATAGCAATCCATAAGTTGGCCGTTTCAGCAGTATGAGTAGCCACATCGCTTTTTTGCTTAATGGCATTCATATTCAATTTCATAATCTCAAAAATATCTTGCCGAATTTGATTTTTTATGGTTTCATTTCCGAAATCGTTTTTAAGCTCAGTAAACTTTTTTTCCAGATTGATGTTGGCATTTCTTTCACCAATTTCAGTTGCGTTTTTCATCTGGTTTTTAAGATTTTTTTCGAAAATAGAAAAATCTATATTTTTATCTGCAGTAATTTTTTCTAATGAAAGCAACATATTACGAGAATATTCTAAAGTATTATAATTCGCTTTCAGAATATTTTGAGTGTCTATTTTGATCAAAAAAACAGAATAAGCACTTATCAATGATAGGATAATAATCATTAAGAACAACAATCCGACGCCCAGATTCAATTTGGTTTTTATTTTCATAATGCTGCAATTAAAAGTTAGGACAAAATTACTAAGTCGATATTTGATGAAGATAGATTATTCAGTAATTTATTAAAGATTGTGGTCGATAAAATTACTTTAAATAAATTTAAATGTGGTTTCCCAATACAAACGGTCGTGATATTTTTCTGTTCGACAATTTCTAATATTGCATCGGTAATACTATTGTTTTCTACTTTGATTACCTCAGCATTTAATTGCGAAGCTAATTTGAAATTATTGATTAAATGGCGCTGTTTATCTAAGGCTATTTTATTGGAACTTTCTTTTGGCGTTTCTACATACAAAACATACCATTTGCAATTGTAATAACTTGCCAATCGAGCCGTTTTCCGAATCACAATTTTAGCCATTTTATCATTACTACTAATGCAAGCGACTATTTTTTGAGGTTTTAATGCTAGATTTTTAGGAACTTCACTTTCAACTTTGCGTCCCACTTGATTCACTACTTCTTTTAAGGCTAATTCGCGTAACTGTAAAATTTGATCTGATTTGAAAAAGTTATTTAATGCAGTTGGTATTTTATCAGCCGTATAAATTTTACCTTCTTTTAATCTTGCAATCAAATCCTCTGAAGTCAAATCGATGTTCACCACTTCATCTGCCATTCGCAATACATGATCTGGTATTCTCTCTTGCACATCAATATTGGTAATTCGCTTTACGTCTTGATTTAAACTTTCTATATGCTGAATATTTACTGCGGAAATTACATTTATTCCAGATTCTAGAATCTCTAAAACATCTTGCCAGCGTTTTTCATTTTTGCTTCCTTCTATATTCGTATGTGCTAGCTCATCGACAATCACTACTTCCGGACGTAAGTTAATGATTGCTTGAACGTCCATTTCTTCCAGTTGCTTCCCTTTATAGAAAATAGTACGGCGCGGAATAACAGGCAGACCAGCTAATAATTCGTGCGTTTCTTTGCGATTATGCGTTTCAATATATCCTATTTTAACGTCAATGCCATTCTTTAATAAGGTGTGGGCTTCTTGAAGCATACGGTATGTTTTTCCCACACCAGCACTCATCCCAATGTAGATTTTAAACTTTCCTTTGCGAGATTTCTGAATTAAATCTAGAAAGTGCTTGACATTATTTTCTTTTTGGTTGTCCATTTAGGCTAAATTATTTTTGCCACTAAGGCAGAAAGTCACTAAGAGTTTTTTGTAACAAAATTTAAATTCTTCTTGAAAAATAATCTTTTCATTACTTTTTAGAAAAGAAAATTTTGAGTCTTTGCGCCTTCGCGGCAAAACTTTTAATTTAAAATTTGATAGCTAAAGCAGTAATTATTGAAAAACTAGTATCTGATACTTCAGCTGTGTTTTTAGCAAAAACGGCATCTTCACTAGTGTAATTTTTAATTTCAGTTCTCCAAAGTAAATTTGGATATATTTTATAATCAGCATTCAAAGAAAGACCATAAGTTTCAAAACCATTTGGAATTCCTGTCGCAATCATTACACCTTTTTTATCTTGATAATATTCGCCTCGAACAGCAAAATTTAATTTATCAGTTGCTATCAATTGTGCCATTACAGAAGCTCCGTACCATTTGTTATAATCATCACTTTGAGGTGCGGCTTGCTCCCAACCGATATCAAATCCTGCTAAAATTTTTACTTTACTGGTTAAATCATAAGCAGCATAAAAATCATGGAAATAACGTTTTTGACGTACATTATCCGCTTTATCATTTCCTATAAATGAGCTACTGTTTATTGAAAATTTGGATGAAGGTCTGTACACAATTTGATGACCAAAACTCGGTGTTGTATTACCATCGACACGCTGAATTCGTTGCCATCCGTTAAGATACAATCCTGTTAATTCCCATTGTCCACTTGGCGAAATGTACGTAATTTTGGCTCCAGCCTCAAAATAAGGAGAATTTTCAGCCATAATACTTCTAGTTAATATAAAGCAATCTGCTCCAACAGCACTTTCATATCCAATATGCGAAGGTAAAATCCCTGCTGTAATCCATAAATTTTGGTTCTTGGCCACTTTAAATCCTACATTGGCTTCGTAAACATTTTTCAAAACTCCGGGTTCTGCTGCATAATTGGCATTCATATAGGAACCCGCTGCAATAGCTACGTTCGCACGTACCTTTTCAGTTTCGTAATTTGCTTTTACAAATCCAAGGTTCAAACTTACCTCATTGTTACGGTTGTGACTGTAAATAAACCCTGGACGCGAATTATTGTCGGGATTATTAGCATCATATTGTAAATAGGTTTCAGCATATCCACTGATTTTCAATGGATTTTCAGATTTTTCTTCTTGTGCAAAAGCTACTCCTGAAAAACATAAAGTTAAAGCAGCTAGACTTATTTTTGTATTCATTTTGTATTTATTAAGTTGATTTTTTTAAAATAATAGGGGAGGTGTGACACAACCTCCCCAGCTCTGATTACGGTTTTATTTTAGTTGGTCTAGAGCAATATTTAGTTTTAGAACATTAATTTTTGCTGGTCCAAAAATCCCTAATAAAGGTTGTTCGGTGTTGGCGTCAATTAATGTGTTTAATTTTTCAGGATCTATATTTCTTGCTTTCTGAATTCTTGCAATTTGTATTTTAGCGCTTGCAACTGAAATATTCGGATCTAATCCGCTTGCACTGGCTGTTACTAAATCAACTGGAATTTCCGATTTTTTAACACTTGGGTTTTTAAGTAAGAAAGTATCAATTCGACCTTGCACTACGGCTAGATATTCCTCATTTGAAGCTCCTTTATTACTTGCTCCTGATCCTGCAGCATTATAATCTACGGCTGAAGGTCGTCCCCAGAAGTATTCGTCTTTTGTAAAACTTTGACCAATGTTAGCGTATCCTTTTGTTTGTTTATAAGACACGATTTCACCTTTTCCGTTAGTAGGCGCTAATTGAGCAACTGCCCATACCGATAGTGGATAAATTACGGTGAATAGCACCACTAGCAATACGGTCATTCTAATTCCTTTTATTAAATTATTTTTCATGGTTTCTATTTTTTTAAATAAATAATGCAACTACAATGTCAATCAGTTTGATTCCGATGAAGGGAACGATGATTCCACCAACACCAAACAGCAATAAATTTCTTCTCAATAAAGCACTAGCACCAATTGGTTTGTAACTGACTCCTTTTAGAGCCAATGGAATTAAAAATGGTATAATGATAGCGTTGAAAATCACTGCTGAAAGTATTGCACTTTCAGGACTGTGTAAATGCATTATGTTTAATCCTTGAAGCGCAGGAATTGCCGTAATAAACAACGCTGGAATGATGGCAAAATATTTAGCAACATCATTGGCAATACTAAAAGTGGTAAGCGTTCCGCGCGTCATTAATAACTGTTTTCCAATTTCAACAATCTCTATTAATTTTGTTGGATCATTATCTAAATCGACCATATTTCCTGCTTCTTTTGCTGCTTGGGTTCCGCTATTCATAGCGACACCAACATCAGCTTGGGCAAGGGCAGGAGCGTCATTGGTACCATCTCCCATCATAGCCACCAAACGACCCGCCATTTGCTCTTGCTTGATGTAATTCATTTTATCTTCAGGTTTAGCTTCGGCAATAAAGTCATCAACACCTGCTTTTTCAGCAATAAATTTGGCAGTCAAAGGATTATCACCTGTAACCATTACCGTTTTAATTCCCATTTTGCGAAGGCGTTCAAATCGTTCGAACATCCCTGTTTTGATGATATCTTGTAATTCGATTACTCCAAGAACCACTTCATTTTCAGAAACTACTAAAGGAGTTCCTCCGTTTTCAGCAATTACTTTTACTTGATCCAAAAGTGCTGTAGGAAAAGGATTTCCAGCATTTGTTACCATATTTTTAATAGCATCTGTAGCTCCTTTTCTAATGCGAGTAGTGTCAAAATTGATTCCTGAACTTCTCGTTTCTGCTGTAAACTCGATAAATTGTGCGTTACTATTTTGAAAAGTTAAAGGATCTATTTTTGACAATTCAACAATTGATTTTCCTTCTGGTGTTTCATCAGAAATTGAACTTAAAAATGCCGCTTTAATCAATTGCTCTTCTAAAATTCCGGGAGCAGGGTAGAAGTGAGTCGCTTTTCGGTTACCAATCGTAATTGTTCCCGTTTTATCTAAAAGCAATACGTCAATATCTCCAGCAGTTTCAACCGCTCTACCACTTTTCGTGATAACATTCGCTCTCAAAGCACGGTCCATTCCTGCAATTCCAATTGCTGATAAGAGTCCTCCAATGGTTGTTGGTATCAAACAAACAAATAGGGCAATAAAAGAAGCTATTGTAATATTAACATTCGAATAATCTGCTAATGGTTTTAAAGTCACACAAACAATAATAAATACTAAGGTAAATCCAGCAAGTAAAATAGTCAAAGCGATTTCATTTGGTGTTTTTTGGCGTGAAGCTCCTTCTACCAAAGCAATCATTTTATCTAAAAAACTTTCGCCTGGTTCGTTTGTTACTTCTACGACAATTCGGTCTGACAATACTTTTGTTCCACCGGTAACCGAACTTTTATCTCCACCGGATTCTCGAATTACGGGAGCCGATTCACCTGTAATAGCACTTTCATCAATTGTAGCTAAACCTTCAACGATTTCTCCATCAGTTGGAATAATATCGCCGGCTTCGCACACAAATAAATCGCCTTTTTTGAGTTGAGAGGATGATATTTTTTCACCGCTTTTTAAAGTTGCAGGAGTTTCTTCTCTTGTTTTTCTTAAACTATCGGCTTGTGCTTTTCCTCTTGCTTCGGCAATGGCTTCTGCAAAATTGGCAAACAACAACGTCAATAATAAGACTAGGAATACTACAAAATTATATCCAAAACTACCTTGTGAAGTTTCGCCTGTTAATGTCCAAATAGAAACAACGAGCATAACAAATGTTCCGATTTCTACCGTAAACATCACAGGATTTCGAAACATAAGTTTCGGATTCAATTTCACAAAAGATTTAACCAATGCTTGTTGCATGATGTCTTTTTGAAATAAGGATTGATCTTTATTCATTTTAAATTCTTTTTAGTAAATGGTAAAATATTCAGCTATCGGTCCTAAGGCTAATACAGGGAAAAAGGCTAATGCAGCAATAATCACTATTACAGTCAATGTTACTACACCAAAAGTTCCTGTATCACTTCTTAAAGTTCCGTCGCTTTCAGGTATGTATTTTTTCTGTGCTAACAGTCCAGCAATGGCTACGGGTCCGATTAAGGGTAAAAAACGTGCTAGAATTAAAACAATTCCAGTAGAAACGTTCCACCAAACTGTATTGTCTCCTAAACCTTCAAATCCACTACCGTTATTTGCTGATGCAGAAGTAAACTCGTAAAGCATTTCACTCAAACCGTGAAATCCAGGATTATTTAAAGTTGCTGTTCCAAATTCAGGCATTGCTGCTGTTAATGCAGTTCCTACTAAAATCAAGAATGGGTGCATTAATGCGATAATCATCGCTATTTTCATTTCCCGAGCTTCCACTTTTTTACCAAAGAATTCGGGTGTCCTTCCTACCATTAATCCACTGATGAAAACAGCCAAAATGATAAAAACAAAAAAGTTTAAAATTCCAACTCCAACTCCACCATAAAAACTATTAATCATCATGGCAAGCAATTCATTCATTCCAGAAAGTGGCATTGTACTGTCGTGCATAGAATTGACAGATCCTGTTGATATTACCGTAGTAGCAATACTCCAATAACCAGTAGCTGCCGCGCCAATTCTTGTTTCTTTACCTTCCATGGCACCAAGTGAAGTGTCAATTCCCATTTTCTCAATCATTGGGTTTCCTTGCATTTCTCCTATAATATTAGGAATGGCTAAAGCCAAGAATCCAATGGTCATTACACCAAAGATCATCCAAGAGAACTTTGTTCTTTTAATGAAATACCCAAAAGCAAATATCATTGCAAAAGGAATAATCATTTGTGCCCACATTTCTAACATATTAGAGAAGTAAGTTGGATTTTCAAGGGGATGAGCTCCGTTTGTACCAAAAAAACCTCCACCATTTGTTCCAATGTGTTTGATGGCAACAAATCCTGCTGCTGGTCCGCGAGAAACCTCTTGTACATCACCTTGTAAAGAAGTAATACTGTCTTTTCCTTCAAATGTCATTGGTGTTCCTTGGAAAGCCAAAAGAGCTGCTACAACAAAAGAAAGTGGTAACAATATGCGAGTACAAGACTTCATGAAATAGGTGTAAAAATTCCCTAGTTCAGTTGTGGTTTTATCTCTAAAAGCTCTAAAGACCACTACTGCAGCTGCCATTCCTGTTGCTGCACTTACAAATTGCAAGAACATCAAATAAAATTGTCCTAAATAGCTTATTCCAGTTTCGCCTGAATAATGTTGCAAGTTGCAATTGACTACGAATGAAATAACGGTGTTAAAAGCTAAATCAGCGGACATACTTGGATTTCCATCCGGATTCAGGGGTAAACTTCCCATAGTCATTAGAATAATCATTCCTAAGACAAACCATATTAAGTTTATGGTTAGTAACGCTTTCATGTGTTGCTTCCAGTTCATTTCTTCGGCTGGATTTACGCCGCTTAATTTGAAAAATAACTTTTCAAGTGGATTAAATATAAAATCCAGCCAAGTTTTCTCCAGTCCGTAAACCTTGGAAATATATTTTCCTAACGGAATAGCGAGTGCTAAGGTGAGCAAGAACATCGCTATAATTCCTAATATTTCTGTATTCATTTTTTAGTTTTAAGGGTTAAATAATTCTTTGGTTCCTAAAATTTTTCAGGTTTTAATAGTACATAACAGATGTAGATAAAAACTGCAATTGCTATAATAAATAATGCGGTCATAATTTTTTAATTTTCTAATAATGTTCTTAAATAGCCTTGTTTCGAATCTTTTGAAAGGAAGTCCAAATGCTTCTTTAAACTGACAGGATTTTCTTGAGTGCTTAATTCAGTAAAGAATTCATTTTCAATCGCATTTCGAGTGTAGTGATTCCCACTTTCGTAAAGCATGTTAATCACTCTAATAATTTCTTTTACTGATTCAGCTTCATCTTCATATGCTGAATCCATTTTCTCAATACAAAATCTTGCAACACGTTTTAAAAGTGCATATTGATTAATTGTCTCATCACTTGTGGATGGAAAATCAGTCCAAGTTTTTGAATCCGGTATCCATTGCTGAATTGCATCGTAGATTTTTGTTTTCATTTTTAGATGTTGTCAAAATAATTAATAGAGAGGTAAAGCAGCCAAAAGCATAATAAACCGAGAGCAAAAAGGATAATAGTTAACATAATTAGCAAGTTTATATTGTTGAAATTAGATATTGTATTATTTCGAAATGGTAGAGCGCTAAACTCCTGCAGAGTTAATTTGTCGGTTATATTCGAGTTTTAAATTTTGAGGAAAAAGAATAGAAATGCTGCAGTGACGCAGTTCCATAAAAGAAGAAACCGAAAAAACGTAAACATTTGATATGACGCTTTTAGTTTCGTTGCTTCCGCTAGTATATAGGCGCTCAGCATGCGCTAGACATTTTTTAGCTCTAGCAATATTTCCAGCACTAATCGCTTTTTTAGTGATTTCGGCGAAGCGTTCTGCTTGTTTGTAAATCGATAGGACTTGATTTTTCATGAGAATGAATTTTTATGTTCTCCTCACTCATGCCAAAACATGTTCCAATAAATATCGATTTTCGTAAAGTGTTACTAATGTTGGTTTTAACTAGTTCCTTTAAAAAAAAGACATAAAAAAAGCCTATCATAATGATAGGCTTTTATTGAAATGATAGGTTTTTATTGAATGTTATATTCTTCTAATTTTCGATATAAGGTGGCAATACCAATTTCGAGTAAACGCGCTGCTTCGGCTTTATTTCCTTTAGTGTAATTTAATAATTTCTGGATGTGTAGTTTTTCGACACTTTGCATAGAAAATGCCGATAAGCTTTTAACATTTTTACTGTGTTCTTGCTGCATTTCGTAAGGAAGCAAATCGGTGGTTAAAACTGTTCCATTGCATAAAATTACGGAACGCTCAATTACATTTTTTAATTCTCTAATGTTTCCAGGCCATTGATAGACTTCTAATTTTTGCAAAAAATCTTTGTCAATTTGTAATTTTTGTCGATTCATTTTTTCAGCAAACTGACTTACGAAATAATGAGTCAATGGTTCAATATCTTTGATTCGTTCTCGTAAAGGTGGAATAGTAATCTCAAAAATATTTAATCTAAAATATAAATCTTGACGAAAGCGTTTTTCGTCACTTTCTGTTTTTAAATTTCTGTTAGTAGCAGCTATCAAACGGAAATTTGATTTTTTAGGTGTAGAGTCACCAACAGGTATGTATTCGCTCGTTTCTAGAACACGAAGTAATTTAGCTTGTAAATCAATTGGCATTTCGCCAATTTCATCTAGAAATAAGGTTCCGCCATTGGCTTCTTCTATAAAACCTTTTTTATCTTTTATAGCGCCAGTAAATGAACCTTGTTTATGACCAAACAATTCACTTTCTAAAAGTTCTTTACTAAAGGTGCTACAATTTAAGGCCACAAATGATTTTCCTACTCTATTGCTGTTCTCATGAATCGCTTGCGCAAAAACTTCCTTACCGGTTCCGGTTTCTCCAGTTAAAAGTACTGTAGAATCCGTATTTGCCACTTTTTTGGACAACTCGATAACTTGTTCCAACCCTTTTGATTTTCCAATAATTGCGTCAAAAGAATACTTTTTTGAAATTCGTTTTTCTAGCTGTTTAATTTTTTGCTGAAGAGTAACCTTCTCAATTGCTTTGTATAAAAGTGGAATTATCTTATCATTATCATCACCCTTTACAATGTAATCAAAAGCACCATTTTTCATGGCTTGCACACCATCGGAGATTTTACCGTAGGCGGTTAACAAAATCACTTCTGTTAAGGGAAAACTAGCTTTAATTTTCTCCAGAAATTCAACGCCGTTGCCATCAGGGAGTTTTACGTCACAAAGGACAACATCAATTTCATTTTGTTCCAATTTCTTGAATCCAGATTTTAAATCTGCTGCTTCCAATACTACAAAACCTTCTGACTTTACAATTCGAGCAAGAAGACCTCTTAACTTTTCTTCATCGTCGATTATTAGAATATTTCTCAATTCGATTACATTTTAATTTTTGTAAAATTAGATATTATTTTTTGATGGATTATGTATAATCAAATTATAATAAAAATCAATTATTTACGCTGAAGTGATTTTGGATTTAATGATACATTAAAATATTGCTACTCCACATTTTTTTGTGATAATCTGGTTTTAGTCCAGTCAAGGTAACTTCAATAAATATACAAACCAGTGTTAATAAATAAAGTTAAGTATGTTAATTACGAAGTAATACGTACAAAAAAAGCTCAATTCGTATTGAATTGAGCTTTTTATTTTGTGACCCTTACTGCACAATTTACAAACCATTTTATGCAAGATTTGAAGAAATTAGCGATGTGGAATCCTTTACAGTAAGTATAAATCTGTTTCTAGTTTTAAGTAAATTTATGCCAATTTTTTTAGACATTCCATGTCATAATTTGGATAGGGAAGAGGTGTTTTTATGAATTAGAGAAAGAGGTATTGAAAAATTATACTGTTCTACAATAGTTAGAAATCAATTTCCGAGTGATAAATTTTAAGTTAAACATTTTCTTGAAGTTTTCTTTGTCATCGATGTTAGTTCGTAATTGTATTCGTAATAAAATTTGAAGGAGTCACTTGTGCCAAATCCCATATGTAAGGTATTTGTATGATAAATTAAAAAAAAAATACGAGACTAATAATCTTTAGCAATTAATAAATATAAGTATATTAAAGTATACTTTTTACTCTATTTTTACTATATTTGTATATTAAAATAGATATAATATGTTAGGTTCAATTAATATTAAAGATGTAAAACTTAAAATAGGTGATTGGTGTAAACAGAAAAGACTTCTGTTTGGATTGTCTCAGTATGAATTAGCACAAGTTTTAGATATGTCACGACTTACAATAAGAAAATTAGAAGAGGGAAAGAACGTTACTCTTGATACTCTATTAAAGGTAGTAAATCATTTTGATATGCTGGACAATGTTTATAAAATTATTGATACAGATATTTCTAGTAATAATATTAATTCTTTATATTAGATTATGGCAGCTAACGGACTCATAGATGTTTTTGCCTTTGGTGTTGAAATAGGTAAACTAGGTTATAATGCAGATGAAAAGAGAAGCTTTTTCCAATATAACCCAGCTTTTTTAGATTCTGGACAATACACCAGAATGTTTCCTTATATTTTTAAAAGAAATAAGTTACCCCAAATATTTACTCAATTTAATGGTAATACCTTTCGTGGACTTCCACCTATGATTGCCGATTCGCTTCCTGACATGTTTGGAAATATAATTTTTAAGGAATGGTTTGAAGCTAAGTCGATGTCCTTTGATAAAATTAGCCCATTAGAACAGCTTAGTTATGTCGCGAACCGTGGTATGGGAGCCTTGGAATACAGACCTATTGCGCATATTCCAAAAACCGAAAATGTGAATTTTGATGAAATAGTTGAGATTTTACAAAAAGTACTTGACATAAAGAAAGATACTTCTGCAGAAAAACTAAGTGATTTGGCACTTTTAAATATTTTCAAGATTGGGACGTCTGCAGGTGGTGCGAGACCCAAAATATTGGTCTCAGAACATAAGCAGACACATGTTATAATCCCAGGTGATATCGAATATTCCCAGGACTATAATCATTATCTTGTAAAATTGTTTATAAATGGGACTGAAGGATACAATAGAGAAAAAGTAGAATATGTCTATCATTTGCTGGCTAAATTAGCAGGAATTGAGATGATGGACTGCAAGCTTATTGATGAAAAGCATTTTGCTACACTTCGTTATGACAGACAGCATGGTGAAAAACAGCATGTATTGACTGCTTCAGGACTTACGGGATGGGATTACAGCAGACCGGAAGATTCATCATATGAAAAATTATTTGAGCTTGCATTTGATTTGAAAGTTCCTCATAAAGATATCAGGGAATTATACCGCAGAATGATTTTTAATATTGTGTTTGCTAATACAGATGATCATTTAAAGAATCACAGTTATGTGTATGACAGAGGGAAAGATATTTGGAATCTAGCTCCTGCCTATGATGTAACATATCCTATAGATGCGTTGCATAAATTCTTAAATACTCCAAGGGCTTTATCAATAAATGGAAAACGTATCAATATAACAATTGAAGATGTATTGCCAATAGCTGAGAGTATGGCTATTAAAAATCCTATTAAAATCGTTAAGGAAGTACAAAAGGTTATTTTGCAATGGGAGCAAATTGCAAAGGAATTTGAAATTCCAGAGGAAGTTTTAATATTGATAGGTAAAGATTTTGTTACTTTAATTGCCTAGATTTTATGAAAGACTTGGTTTAGAAAATTAAAATTAAGTACTGATTCATCTTATTTGATAATAAAATTATGCTTAAAATCTAT
Organism: Flavobacterium sp. PL12; assembly: GCF_039123485.1. Classification (NCBI taxonomy): domain Bacteria; kingdom Pseudomonadati; phylum Bacteroidota; class Flavobacteriia; order Flavobacteriales; family Flavobacteriaceae; genus Flavobacterium; species Flavobacterium sp. PL12. The sequence continues at coordinate 6,524 of NZ_JBANDI010000035.1, read as the reverse complement.
CCATTCGAGCAACTACATATTGTTTAGTTCAATAAGATCATTGAGAGGAGCGAAATTTTACAAAGGTGTAACAAACTACTAATTTAATTCAATAATTTTTATGGGAATTACTGTTGATTTTTAAGTATTTGTATTGTTTTGCTGTCTGAAGTTCCATTGAAAGAGTTGTCTAAAACTTCTTGAAAGATAGGATTAGTATTTTTCAAAAGACTAAATAATGTCATGCATGATTTTAGTTTTTTGTCATCAGGTTTAGCCATGATTTATAGCGCGGTTTTATCATAAATCCACAAATTAAAAGAATGAAATTAGTGAATTTAAGTCAACAACTTCGGGGGCAGCGCCCCCGAAGTTGTTGATTATCTTTTGTTGTAAATTAATCTCATTAAAGAAGGGAAAACTAGTAATAGCATTGGTAAACCAACGACAAACCCGCCTATGACTGCTATTGCTAAAGGTTGTTGCATTTGAGCTCCTAATCCAATACCTAATGCCAAAGGCATTAATGCTAAAATAGCACCAATAGCCGTCATTAGTTTTGGTCGTAAACGTAAAGCAATAGCATAATTTATGGATTGGTCTACGTTACTAGATTGAAGCATATTAAAACGATATTGGCTGACGGTAAAAATGGCATTTTCTGCTAAAATACCAACAATCATAATAATACCGGTATAACTACTAACATTCAACGGAGTATTTGTTAGGTATAAAGCTATTATACAACCACAAATCCCCATTACGGAAGTAAATAATAATAGCAAAGAGAGTAGCCATTCTTTAAACAAAAACATAAAAACGCCAAAAACTAACAACGAGGCTAATATTAAGATCATTAATAGTTCTTTAAAAGACTGTTGTTGCTCAGAATATGCACCACCATAATCGATTGTGTACCCTTTGGGGAGTGTTAAATTTGAATTTAACTTCTGCTTTATTTCTGAAATTGCACTTCCAAGATCTCGATTATCTAATCTGGCAGTTAATACAACAGTTGATTTTAAATTTTCTCTAAGTTGTTCAATTTCTCCACCAATAATTTTCACATCACAAAAAAAAGAGAGTGGTCTTGTTGATCCGTCTGGTAGAAAAATAAGTTGACGTTTTAATTTTTCTAGATTTGTAGTTTTAAAATTAGCAAAGCGCATATTAATTTTTCGCATTTGTTCTCCATCTTGAATTTGCCCAACTTGCACACCTGCTGTCATTGCAGCTTGAGCGGGTGATGGTGTTGGTTGATTAGCATTCATACCTAGAGTTACACGAGTAGTATAGCTTGACAATTGATTTTGAAAATCTAATGCAGAAATTTTATAAAAACTTAATATATCTTGTTTTGGTAAAAATACTAAAGAAGGACCTGCAACTCTTAACCCATTATCAATATCTGCGATACCTTTTACTTTCCCAATTATGTTTTCAGCTTGTTTAGCGATCTGCTGTAAAGAAGTATAATTATCACCGTAAAATTTAACTTCAATAGGTTGTGGAGTACTCATCAAATCTCCAAGCAAATCAGCAATACGTTGCCCAAAGGATATATGTAAAACGGGCTGCGATTGACTTATTTTAGTTCTTAAATCATTAATAACTTCGTTAGTATTTTTATCTGTATTTTTTTTCAATTGAATAGAATAGTCACCAAAGTTTTGTGGAACTGTACTAAATGACATTCGGATACCGGTTCTACGACTATAGGTTTCAATATTTGAATTAGAAATGATTGTTTTTTCTACTTCTTTTAAAACTCGATCCACTTCTGTAATAGAAGTACCTGGTGGCATAAAATAATCTAAAACTATTGTGCCTTCATCCAATTCTGGTAAGAATCCAGTTTCTAATTTGGTAAAACTAAACCATGCGGTAAGAAGGAACACCACCACAATTGCCATTGAATATATAGGTTTATTGAAAAACCAGGTTAACCAACTTAATTTTTTGACGCTAATATCTTCGGGTTTATTATGTCCTTTCTTAGGTAATTTAAAACTGGATATGCAAATAAAACCTGCAGTATAAGTTAAGCTACATTTTTGTAATTAATTTGATTGTTAAATTCTTCAATAGTTGCATAATTCAAAGCAGAGTGTCTCCTTTTTCTATTGTACCAAATTTCAATGTATTCAAAGATCTCCAGTTTCATTTGTTCTTTAGAAATCAGTTTGTTCCCATAAATCAATTCCGTTTTCAAAGATTTGAAGAAGCTTTCCGCCACAGCATTATCCCAGTAATTTCCTTTACGACTCATACTGCGGGTTATTTTTTTATAGGAATCAAGAACATTTACAAACTTTTTACTGGCATATTGGACACCTCTGTCAGAATGAAAAATCAAACCTTCATCGACATCTCGGTTTTTAACCGCCATTTTCCAAGCTCCAAGCGTAGTTTCTTCTGTATTCATTGCGTCACTTAAACTCCAACCAATAATTTTTCTGTCGTATAAATCCATAATAGTGGTCAGGTATACAAACCCCTCTTTAGTTTGGATATAAGTAATATCCGAAACCCAAACTTTTGAAGGCATTTTTACAATAAACTCTCTATTTAATACATTTTCGACAACTAAATAATTATGATTTGAGTTGGTTGTAACTTTGAACTTTTTGCTTAATTTACTTCGCAAGCCAAGTTCTTTCATATATTTTGCAACTGTAATTCGTGAAACTTTATAACCTAAATGCTGTAATTCCAATGTTATTCTAGGACTTCCATATCTTTGTTTCGCTGCAAAATAAATCAATGTTATCTGTTCTTTTATAATAATTTTCAGCTGTCGTCTTGCGGTAATTGATTGTTTTTTCCATCGGTAATAACTTCCACTACTCACTTGTAGAACTTTGCACATTTTTTCAATCGGGAATACTTGTTCATTGTTTTTAATGAAACTATAAATCATCGACCGCTCATGGAAAAAATGCCGATTGCTTTTTTTAATATATCACGTTCTAACTCGGCATCTTTGAGTCTTTTCTCCAATTCGTGGATTTTTTCTTGCTCGGGAGTGAGTTTTAAATTTCCTTTCCCAGGAAAACTTCCTTCTCCAAACTCCTCGTACTCTTTACGCCATTTATACAACTGTGGTGCTGTAACTCCTAACTCTCTGGCGAGTTCTGATACATTTATTCTCTCATAACTCAATTGAACGGCTTTTTCTTTAAAAGCTTTGTCATAAATTTTGCGGACTTCTTTCATAGGCTAAAATTAAGATTATTTCTTAACTTTATGTGATGGCTAAGTTAGCATGTCCACGGTTGGTATGATATGAATGAATATATTCAGGAAAAGAGGCTATGTAAGGCTTGCGAGTTGACTTTTATAAAAAACTAGTAGATTTATTATGATGAAAAATGTTAAAATCATCAATGAAGCTTTTTCAAATTGTTTTTCAAATTTTGATTTAGTTGGTTTGAATAATTTATTAGAAGATGATAAAAAATTTAGTGAAATCTCTAAGAATGAATTTCTAATTCATGTACGAGAACTTTTTGAGAGCTATAAAAAGGAAAAAATTTATAATCTTTCATCCAAATCAATTACTTGTAATAACTGTGAAAAAGGATGTAATGGATTTATTTTCATAGATGAAACATATAAGAATTTTTATTCTTTAATAATTAAATCTAAGAATTTCAAGATTGTTGATCTAATTGAATGTAATAATTTTGATCCATATAGTAATTTAGGAGAATATATCCATTGTAATATTTTGCCACAGAGTAAAAATCACATTTCTGAAGATGAAGTTCCTTTCTAAATAGATCTAAAAACATTGCTACTGTTTAAATTTCTTTATTTTAATCTACAACTAAATTTTTGGAATTTTATTATTTCTAAAATTATTAGAAGAGAAAAGGGTTGTTCTGTAAAGGATAAGAAATCAATAATTTTTATAATAGTTTATGAATAGTTTTATTTTTAAAATAATTGTTAAGTTACTTTTAACAATTAGTCGCATAACTGGATTAACATATAATGAAATTAATATAATTGTTTATTATTTTCTTATTCCTTTCTCATGGCTTTGGCTTTTAGATATTATTTTTGATTTCAATTACTTTAAATTTTCATTTTTAATCTTTTGCTTAGGATTTAGTTTTGGTTGTAACGATTTTAATCGTTACTCTAACATGCTATTTAAAAAATCGGAAAGGTTTTTAAAGTATTTCAATCGCTATGGGAGTACTTATATAATATCCTCAGTTTGGATTTGTATTCTACTTCCCATTGCGATCTACGCAATTTTGATCACCTTTGTTCTACTTTAATAATTTTTATTAAAGATTAAAAGTTAGAAATTTTGACTTTGAATAATTTCACAATATAGTTTTTCGGTTTACAACATCAATTTTAGAATTTAATTGCCTGATTAATATACAGTAATATACAAAAGCGTACTGCATTGTGTTAAGTTTATCTTTACTTTTATTTAAAATAAAATATTTTTTCTTTGTGTTAAGTCTGCTACTATGAACAAATGTTTATAATTATTTAAATCTCAGTCCATTGGTACAACTTTATTTTTAGTCAACATTCCTTCCTTCTAAAATCTTAAGGCTTTCCTCTAATAATACTATAGTTTTATCTACCTCACTTTGAGTTACAATATTTCTTTTTGTTGAGACAAACATTTCTCTTATATCTACATCAAGAGCTTCAGCTATTTGCAATAACAAATGTATTGTAGGTAGATTCTTTTCCGAATTAATGTTACTTATGGTGGTCACTGAGACGCTAACTTTATTAGCTAATTCTTCACGGCTGATTCCTTTCAGTGTCATTAATTCTTTAAGTCTTAAAATTTCCATGATTTGTTTTTTTTACAAATATAATTTAAAAACAAATGATACTTTATTTATTTAAAAATAAATAAAGTATCATTTGTTTTTAAGTAAAAGTATGCTTTACTTTACAATGAATTAATCAAGTTTTACTTTATTTTTATGGGAATCGCTAAAATAATAATTGTGCAAATCGAATTCGTTGACAATGATGGTGAAGTTGTAAAGGTGTTCGAATATTTTTTTTTGATGTCATAATTGATAATCTCATTCACATCTAATGATATGAATTCAGTTCATTAACTTCACGTTTCATATTTAGACTATAATCATAAAATGAATCAACTTAAAATTCGTAAAGTCATGTGATCCCATTCAAATGTTTTAAAATATTTCCAAGTCTAATTGTAAAACAAGAATCACTTAAAAATTACCAATATGATATACTTTTATTCCAGAATCTCTATTATTCAACAAAATTCCAGTCGGCAGTTAGAAAATTTTAAATCTCACGATGGCTATGATGGAAAAAAAGTGTTTATAGAAAAAATTCAAGGTAACGTTCCATTTTTTGAAAGACCAGAAGCAAATAAAATGTTCGACGAAATAACAACCAATGCAGAAAGATGTACTGTTGTTGTTGTTGATTCAATTGACCGTTTAGGTAGAAATTTACTGGACATCTTACATACGATCGAGACATTTAATAAAAATGCTATCAATTTAAAATCACTAAAAGAAGGTTTCACTACCTTATTAGATAACGGTGATGAAAATCCACTGGCAAAGCTAGTAATAAGTGTGATGGCTAGTATTGGAGAAATGGAGCGTAAAAGAATTAAGATTAGAACTGCTGAAGGTATTTCTATTGGAAAGCCTTTAGGTAAATTCACTGGGCGGAAATTTGGAAGTATCCAATCCGATGACAAACTTCTTCAAAGACATTTAACTGTTCAAAAAAAGTTATTTAAGGGGTTAACTGTTAGAGAAATTAATGAGATAACGGGAGCGTCGTCAGCTACCATAATCAAGGTTAAAAAGGTAATGGTAAGTAGGAAGATGATATAGCCAATTTTGAGATTATTACGAGACGATAACTTAAAAAAAGAGTAAACTAAAACAAGGTAATAGATTTTAAAAATTCTATTACCTTTTTTTATAGTTGCTACTGTATCAAATGAAAATGTACTAAAAACTGTTTAAGTATTTCAATATTAATTTAACATCAATATTTTATCGAGTTTTAAATATTTATCAAGAAAATTTCTTGTAAATGAGATTTAGATTTGATCTGTTATTTTAAGAGTAATTTTTTGTAACGATCTAATTCTTTATAATGAACGATTATGTTGTTTTGGTCACGTATCAATTTTATTTTTTTGCTTTTTTCTCTAGATTTTAGCCCGTATACTGATATTGATAGTATGTGAGAAGCCTCATCTATACTGTAAAATTCTTTTTGGACTGGTACAATGGCAGCTAATTCTTCAACAGCTTGTTTAAGTCTTTCCTCTATAATTAAAGCTATAATATCGTTGAGGTTATCGTTTATTACATTTATTTTATCCTTCATATCTATTGGTTTGATATGTATAGAGTAATAAGTAGAGTTTGTTTAGTTGTAAGCGAAAATAAATTAATATTTTTTTTCATTGTTGTCCGATATAATTAAATAAAAAAAGAAGCCAAAAAGATGGCTTCTTTAAATGAATCGTAAATTTGTGTTTCGACATACAAAATACG
>NZ_JBANDI010000034.1:0-26545 GCF_039123485.1 Flavobacterium sp. PL12 | reverse complement strand
GGTTGTTTAGCGACTTCAAGATACTGAATTTCAGTATCTTGACCAATATCTAAGTCATTTATTTTACTTTAAATAATTACACCCAACGGGTTTATTTAATAAAGTCATAGCAATAAAAAGGACTGTAGCTACTAATGGTAAAGTTAAAAACATCCACTTATCGCCAAAACCATCAGGAACTCCAGAACCATTATAATGTGTCGGAATAATGGCTGTTAAGCTGTTAAATTTATCAAATGCCAAACCCCAAATAGCAAAAATTAAAAGCCAACCAATTATTTCAACGGTCTTGTCAGCGTGTGTGAGTTCTAATTTTATTCGTGGTCGTATTTGCATTGCAATTTAATTTTTCATTGTCGATTATTAACATCGGCTAAATCGTCTTTACTCTTGGTGTAGATGAGTATTAAAGCTGAAAGATTTTTTTATTAAACGCAAATATTCCAATTACAAAACCATCTTTAAATTCAGCCAAATGTCCAAATATCTTCTGACGGTTGTTGAACTAAACCTTCGGTATTGTTTTGGGTGAAAATGTTAGTCCTTTGTAAAAATACTAAAACTTTTTACATGGGTACAAAAAAAGCATCCGGATGCGTTAAGGCAAAAAAAAATCCTTAATCAGGCAATTCGTAAAGTTCCAAATTTTGAGGAACTCTTGCATCGATTTAAGCGCAACAAAGCCTTAGTTGTTGTGCAATCGATTTTATTTTTATATGTTGTTTATCTTTTTGGCTGTCTTTTCAGAATATTCTTTTTCAGATTGAATTCCTATCATTTCGTTGTCTGCTTTTGAATAAATATTCTATTATCTTTGTTTTATTCCCACCATTGATTTTTAAACTAGTTGGCGCAAATATCCATAATATTCGTCTGGTGAATCTTCTTTATTTAGTACAATTGGATTCCAATTTTCCTAAATTTTTTTCTATTGTTCTATAAATTTTTTGAAAATTTTTTTAGCTTTTATTTTTTAAATAATCACTCGAATTTCCATTCCAATAACATTTCTCGCAACGATTGCTTTTACATTCATGCTCTCAATTTTAATAATTGTATAATAACCCGCGCAAGGGATGGTAATGGCATCCTTTGCTGCCCTCGAAAAATTTCTAAAATGAAAACTAAAATTTCTGGCAGCAAAGATATAATGGACAGCCTGACCTGAGTCAAACGAAAAGTTGAAATTCTATCGAAAACACTTTGGCGAAGGTTGCGCCCGAAGAAAAAGCATTAAAGCTGAAGTTTTAACGAATTTAAAAGGACTGTCCGTCTGAGAAATTGGGGGCTAAATATAAATTACTTCATTAGAATGAACACCTAAAGCTATTGAAATGCCAAGCAAACTAAAATTTAATACACTGTGCTTAATGACCCAAAGTTTGTCAGTATTCCAAAATAACAAAGCAAATGTGGCTTTAACCTGGACATTGAATTTCTTGACTTTACTCCATAAAAAAAGAGGACAATTATTGCTAATTGTCCTCTTTTTACCAAAACTTATGTTTTTACTATAACGTTGACGCTCCAGCTTCTGCAACTGTATGATCATTTTCTACTGAACTTCCGCTTACACCAATAGCTCCAATGATTTCGCCTTGAGCGTTTTTTATTGGAATTCCACCTGGAAACGTAATTAATCCGTTATTTGAATGTTCAATATTGTATAATGAACCACCTGGCTGAGATAAAGAACCAACAATTCCTGTATTCATATCAAAGAAACGAGCTGTTTTTGCTTTTTTGATTGAGATGTCTAGCGAACCCAACCAAGCATCGTCCATACGAACAAATGCTACTAAGTTTGCTCCTCCGTCTACAATGGCGATATTCATTTTTGTGTCTATTGCAACTGCTTTTTGTTTTGCTGCTTCAATCGCTTTTTCTGCTTGTGCTAATGTAATGTTCATATATTTATATTTTAAAATTTATTACTATTTGTACTGTAAAGATACAGTGAGATTGAAAAAGTCCAATTACTCAAAAAGTCCATTTACTTATGAAAATGAGTCAATTTATCTGCGTATCATTCCGTGTGGGTCAATTACGAATTTTTTAGCAACTCCGCTATCAAATTCAGCATAGCCTCGTGGTGCATCTTTTAAGCTTATCACTTCTGCATTTACGGCTTTGGCAATATTAATTTTGTCGTGCAAAATTGCATTCATCAGTTGTCTGTGGTATTTCATCACTGGCGTTTGCCCTGTGTGGAAAGAGTGAGATTTTGCCCAACCTAATCCAAAACGAATTTTAAGACTTCCTTCTTTTGACGCTTTGTCTGTAGCTCCTGGATCTTCGGTCACGTACAAACCTGGAATTCCAATAGATCCTCCAGCGCGAGTGATTGCCATAGCTTGATTTAGAACAACAGCGGGCATTTCTTTACCTGCGTTTGCACCATGTCCACTTGCCTCAAAACCGACACAATCTACAAAACAATCTACTTCAGGTACACCAACAATCATTGCGATTTGTTCCTGCACCGGAATACCGTTGGTCAAATTAATGGTTTCACAACCAAAACTTCTGGCGTGAGCAAGACGTTCTTCATTAAGATCACCTACAATTACCACAGCTGCACCTAATAATTGACAACTTGACGCGCAAGCAAGACCTACAGGTCCAGCACCTGCAATATATACGACAGAACCAGCGGTGACACCTGCCATTACTGCTCCGTGAAATCCTGTTGGGAGAATATCTGTAAGCATCGTAAGATCTAATATCTTATCCATTGCTTGATCTTTGTCAGGAAATTTTAATAGGTTAAAATCAGCGTAAGGTACCATCACATATTCTGCTTGGCCTCCAATCCATCCACCCATATCCACATATCCGTAAGCACCTCCGGCACGATCGCCATTAACATTTAGACAGATTCCCGTCAGACCGCTCTTACAATTTCTACAACGACCACAAGCAACGTTGAAAGGAACCGAAACGATATCTCCTTTTTTGATAAACTCCACATCGCGTCCTAATTCTATAACCTCTCCCGTAATTTCGTGTCCAAGAACCAATCCTTTTTCGGCGGTGGTTCTACCTCTAACCATGTGTTGGTCAGATCCACAAATATTAGTGGCGATTATCTTTAAGATAACACCGTGTTCACACTTTCTGTCACCTAGCGCTAATTTTGGGTATTCTATTTCTAGTAACTCCACTTTTCCAGTTCCCATGTAGGAAATTCCGTGATTTTTACACATACTTTTCAGATTTAAATTATTTACAACCAAATTAGAAAAAATGCCAACCGTTCCACTTATTATAAAAGGTCAATCTTATTGAAAAGAGGTCAAATATTAATTTTTTATGAAAAGGTCGTCCATAATATAAATTAGCATCTTGATTTTAAATGGATTATAAAACTTCTAAAAGGTAATCAAATATCTCTTGGACTTATTCCAAACTTATTTTTGAAGGCTATACTAAAGTTAGAAAGATTGTTATAACCAAAATCAAGATAAATATCCGATGGTCTCAAACTACCTTGCTCTAAAGTTTCTTTCGCTTTTTGAAGTCGTTTATCTTGTAACCACTTTCCCGGAGAAACTTTGTATTCTTCTATAAAATGACGTTTGAAAGTGGACAAACTCATATTACACAAAAATGCAATTTCTCCCAATTTCAGATTAGAATGAATTTTGCTTTCAACAATTTTCCGAAACGGAGAGGTTTCTTTGGCGACAAGTGAATATAAATATGATTGAAATTTCTGTCCGTATTTGTGTAGAAGATACAGCAATAACTCTTCAAATTTAACCGCGAGTAAATTTTCCATAAAAACCTTTGGAGCTTCACTAATTGTCGAAAGCGAATTTATATACGACGAAATGTAGGCATCATTTCCGATAATAAAATACGGAATGTCATCATTTACTTGTCGCTCGTTGACGCCGTGTTTTTCGAGAAATTCACGGAGGACTTTTTCAGAAAAAAAGAATAGTTTGCAGTAATAAATTTCCTCTTTATCCAACAATTCGGTCCAGAGCCAATTTCCTTTTTTCAATAGTAAGGATTGTTCCTTATTTACCGCAACCGCTGTCCCTGCAAAGTGTACTTGCTTCTTACCAACTTGTAAAAAGCTAAACATATTCATCCCTAGATTGACCTTGCTCTTCAAAACATCACTGGTCATTTTAAAATCATAGACAAATAAATCGGGACTTTTCGTGCTGTTCTTTAAATATTTCTCGGGTATATTTTCTATTGGCATTTTAGTTTAATTTCGGCTTGTTTGTAGTTGTAAAAGTAATTCAAACTGGATATTTCTCCCATATAAATGTGTTTTTTTGTACAAGTGTACTGATTTTTTTTGTTGTTTGGGCGGACCCTTCGCCAGAGATTGTACTGCGATCAAGACGTAGAATTCTCCTTGATTTTTAGCAAAATATTTTCGTTTGGCTTAGGTCGGGCTTTCCACTATACCTTTGCTGCAAGAAAGATTATTACTTTCAAGATTACCTCGGTTTTGATTGCTCAATTCTACTTAGAGTTAAGCAGCAAACGATGCCGTTTCAAATGAAATTCATCGGCAGCCGCAAGTAGCTGCTGAACAAAGTCGATTAGCCTGCACTGAGCGCAGTGGGAGTGAAGTCGCTCATGTACTAGAAAAGCTGGGAAGCAAAGTAGAGAATCTAGGATTCAATTACTGGCAATTGAGGACTCTTTCAGCCGTGCCAAGATGCATAACAGTGGCTTTAGGCGGTCATATTGATGCGTGTGATCAATGTGGTAAAATTAGTATTAGTTACAACTCGTGTCGCAATAGACATTGTCCCAAATGTCAGGAAAAAAACCGAAAAGATTGGATACAAACTAGACAAAGCGAACTCTTACCAGTTCCATACTTTACTCATGTTTTTTTATTTGTTTTTTATTGGAATTCTTGATTTGCTTCGCTTAATTCATGTTGTTTTTACTTTGCATGATAGCATCAATAGTTTAGCGATGCAAGAGCCAAGATTAGTGTATGATATTCTTTTTGAGTGCACTTGGGAAACGTTGAAAACCTTTGGCAAAGCCGCAGCAATCCAGAGCGGAATTATTGCTGTTTTACACACGCTTGCCCCGTTAGAAATCTAGTTGATTTTTTAATCTGTTTTTTAAATACCTTCTTCCCATTCCACTTTTTAGATATTTTTCTCTAGCAATAGCGTCTTGTTTATTAAATGAAACTTCATAATACAATATTTCCCACGGCATCTTTTTACTCGTCGTTATTGTCCTACCAGAATTATGCTGTATAATTCTTTCATCTAAATTTGAGGTATAGCCTATATACCACGAATTATCCATTAGAGAAACTAAAACATAAACATAATATTTTTCCATTATGTAAAAGTATAAAAATTTCTAACGGGGTGCGGGACAAAATTTATCCCTTCATCCACACTTACATTGCATTGTTCCAGGCGGTGGCGTGGACAAAAATGGCAAGTGGCAAAACATACGAGGCGATGGTAAATTTTTGTTTCCAGTCAAGGCACTTTCCAAAGTTTTTAGGGCAAAATATTGTGAGAAACTAAAAGAGAGAAGCCCTGATAATTATACCAAAGTCAAGAAGCAATTGTGGGAAAAGCAATCGGTTGTTTTCGCTAAGAAGCCTTTTGTAAGTCCTGAATCAATGGTAGAATATTTAGGAAGATACACCCATAAAATAGCCATTAACAACAACCGAATCCAAAGTATTGACGATCAAAACGTAACTTTTAGCTACAAAGATTACCGTCAAAACGGGTTCAAAAAACAAATGACACTTACTCATGCAGAATTTATCCGAAGGTTTGCGTTGCATATTCTGCCCAAACGTTTTGTAAAAATCCGTCATTATGGTTTTTTTAAGTAGCATACCGATAAGAATCGGGACAGGCATTGGAAATGCACGAAACTAAAGGTTATACAAAAAAAACTACAGGTAATAGTACCAGAAAAATAATTATAGCCAAAACTAGCACCAAATAAATAAAAATACTTTTGGTTTTGTTTTTAGAGATAAGATTTTCGAGGGTGTTTATGGGGTCTGAACTTAGGTTCATTTTTTTGACAATTTGATTTATATCTAATTTAATATTCTAACTTAAAGATTAAGAATCCCAGAATTATAATCATTAATTATTTTTTGTGCTTTTAAATAATCTTCTTCATTGACTTTTAGGTTTTCAGCATTAAAATCACCGATCAATACACCCCAAGGATTAAAAATCGAGGATAATGATGCGTCTTCAAATACTTGAATAGAAAAACTCTCTAATAAAGTTTTTAATATTAATGATTCGTGCTTTCCGCCACTATAAACACCTTTTCTTTTTTTTTGCTCTATCACTATATCAAATTTTAATCTATAATTCTAAACCCTATCTCACTACCATGATCAAGCATCATTTTCTTTAAACCTGTTTTAAGTATTAAATAGGAATATATTAAATCTCCAATTGCACCTATTGACATAGATAACCCAATAAAACAAGCAATTAAATTACCAAATATGAAAGCATATATTGTTGGAAATATGCCCAAAATTACGAAAGGCGCTAAAGAAACAATCAACATTTTTTTTCCCATTAATGGTTCACTACAATGTGCATATAGCACTAAAGTTTCTTTCTTAATACCAATATTCACCGATTTTATTCCATTTTTAGAAAAAATCGCCATGAAAAGACAATGAATCAATTCGTGAATTATAATTGCTGTAAAAATTAAAATTATTGGTGTAATTATAATAATAATATTGTCAAGTAATTTGTTATTGAAAATAGATAAAGACGTTTTAATTATTTTTATACTAAATTTTATAGTGCTACCCCATTTTATACAAAATGGAATTATTATTGCAGCTGTTATTGGTAAAATGGTTACAAAAGCCAAGATATTTACTACTTTAGTTCTTATAATAACTTCTTTCATTTAAGTAATTGGTATTAATAATTGTTTTCACTTAAATTTATTTTTAAATGAAGTACATGAATAATTGATAACAGAAAGAGTTTGTCGAGAATTTTCTTTCTAATAGATTTTTTTTTCCGGCAGCTGTAATTGCCACATTGCTTTGTTTTTTAATCTTGCAAATTAGCTTTATCTAAAACCTTATGCTCTGTTTTTTTTTAAGGGTTACAATGCAGCTTAATTATTCCCTTGTAATTGGCCAATTGATTTTAGAAAGCAATCAAGATTTAAAAGTAACGTCTTACTCAAAACGCTTTCACTTTCTTGATGCCAAAACTAGAGTAAGATGATATACAATGCAAACTATCGTTATCGATATTCGGGAATTTCGATAAGGAATGCAGAAATATCGAATTTAAATTGTGTTCAAATAATTGAAAACCAAGTAAATTAATTTGGTTTATAAAAAATTACTTTTATTAAGTCAGGATTGCCATATTTGAAGTGTTTTTACCTAAAAAGGATAAATTCCTGATACGATCCTGTAAATCTATTGCCAAATCCTGATCAGTAGCTTACTCCATATCAAAATTTTCTTGTGTAAGTAGTACGAGTGTATCTCCATACTGTACTACTTGATTATTTTTAATCTGGACAAAAGTAAGTTTACCATTGACCAAGCCGGTCAGCAGAACATAATCTATGGTAGAGCGAACCATGGCGCGACTCTGACTGCTAATATCAATTTTGATAACGGGCAATAAAAATAAAAAAAACAAGTGTAGCCATAATAAGTACTAAATAAATAGAAACACTCCTGGTTTTGTTTTTGGCGATAAGGCTTTTTAGGGCGTTTATGGGGTCTTGACTGATAGTCATTATGTTTGGCTTTACTGTTTTTGATATTAGCTTTTGCTAGTCTAATTAATATTTTTTAAATCCTCTATTCTCTGTTTAAAATACAACACAATAAAGAACAAAGCCAATACAAATCGATAAGTTCTATAAACCCAAATATTAACTTCCCAAAAGAATAATTCGTGTGTGACACGTTTATCAAATAGGGAATAAATAAAATCTATAGTAAATAATAAGCCCAATACAAGAAATGTTTTTTTTGAAAATTTCATTTTATTTTAATTAAAGATTGTTAAAGGTTTTGATTATTAAAAAGTTAATAAGGTTTTCATTGTACAGATCCTAAATATAATAAAATCAGAGATTTTGTATAATATGTAAAAATCAATCACTTGGTAGAATTTGACGAATTCACGAGATTGCATAAGGCTACGTCTGGTTCAAGACATGCTTTGTATAAACAAGAAAAGATACGATCGTTTCGTGTGACTGCTTATTTCAAACTTTTAATTATTCCCATGAGCAAATAATTTAGTGAATGATTTGCAGTAGCTCCAAGATCAAAGAAAAAATCTCCTCCCGAGGTAACTTAATATTCAAAATCATTTAAATTTTCTATAATATTAACTTTCTATTTTTTTAAATGATTAACCTCGAAGCTTTGCTTCGAGGCATCAATTGGAAAAAACTTGTTTTTAGTTTTATGAAAATCTTAGGCTTTCAAACTTCCTCTATGACCACGAGGTAGAACCTTCGGGCATCTTTTAAAATTAACAGTAGTGTTATGTAATAAAATTTATTAAAACGAGTGGAATTATCCAGCACTATGCATTGACCCAAAATCATTATAACGAAGATAATCTGCCGCTGCATTAAATGCATTATGAGCAGAAACACCAAGGTCATACCAAAAACCACCACCAGTGATTTCCGTAAGTTCAGAACTATTTAGTTCTTGTAATTTATTTTCTATAAAATTCATTTTGTAAGTTTTTAAAAATTAAATAATATTGTAATTGATAAAATAATTAGGCTAAGGTTAACGCAAAATTCAGTGCTGAAATTAAATATTTGAAAATATAAACAAAGTTTCTCTTGTTTAAAACATCAAATATTTATAATACTTAACACAACTTATGTGTTTTTATTTAACTGAATTCCAACCAGCTATAAAATCATTATAGCCATCATAAATTGCAATACAAATCCCCCCTGCTGCTGCAACATCTTTCCAAGAAATTCCACCGTCAACATTACTTATTTCTTGAGCATTTAGTTCAACTAAATTCAAATTTTCTAAATTCATAATTTGTAGTTTTTAAAATTAAACGTTTTTTTTAAAGATGCTCGTTTTGAGAATCTTCATTAATTTTTTTTTACATTTTTTGTCACGGCAGATGTATTCCGCATTGCTTTGTTTTTATTAAGGGACAAATTAGCTTTATCTAAAACCTTTTGCTCTGCTTTTTTTTAAGGGTTACAATCCAGCTGAAGCGATCCCTATTAATTGGCCAATTGATTTAGGAAAGTAATCAAGATTTAACAGTAACGTCTTACTCAAAACGCTTACACTTTCTTGATGCCAAAACTAGAATAGTAATTAGTGTTGTGCAAATGGTTGTTGTTGCAATTCACGGAATCCCGAGTTGTAATTCCGTGAATTCCGACATCTAATATTCTAAAATGTTAAAAATAAGTAGGTTAATAAACAAGTAAAAATCTTGTTATTTACTACTAATTATTCTAGATACTGTATTTTTGCACCAAAACAAACTATAATGATTAATCGACAATTCATGAAAATAGTGCTTTTGGTACTGTTTCCGTATTTTTTATGGTCGCAATCTTCACAAAAAATTATTCAAACCGATTCTTATGAGGATTTAAAACAAGCATTTATTAACAGTCATGGCAATGATAAAAAGCAATTGCTTTATGCTAATGCCTATATAAAAAGAGCACAAATACAAAAAAGCAACATAAACCTTGCAAGGGGTTATTTTTTACTATCAAATTTATTTGAAGGAGCAAAATGCATCCAGTATTTAGACATTTCAATTAAGTACGCTAAAAACACAGACGATATAAAATTCCCTGCATTATCGTATTCCAAAAAAGGATATGAACTAAAAAAGCAGTTTCGATTTAATGAAGCATTAGCTAATTTTTTTATGGCTGATAAGTATGCAAAAAGGAATAATTTAGATTTTTATTACAATATCAAACATTCTATTGGTATGCTTCGTTCTGAAGAATTAGGTCAAGTCGAAGAAGCTCTTGTTCTTTATCGAGAATGTTTTAATTACTACAAAGGGAAAGATGTTAGGTCTCCCAAGTATGCTACTGAATATCACAATGTTTTATTTGCTTTAGCTGATGCTCACAAATCATTAAAAAATTTGGATTCTACAAGTTTTTACAATAACATGGGTTACATAGAGTCAAAAGCTACCAATGACAAATACTATATTTCTTATTTTATTTTAAATGAAGGAGCTAATCAAGTATTAAAGAGAAACTACAATGCAGCTTTAGATAGTATAAATAAGGCATTAGCTAAAATATTGTTGGATAAAAACGATGGTAATATATTAGCGGCCTACTTTTATTTAGGAAAATCTTATGATGGTATTGGTAACGAAAAAAAAGCAGTTCAAAATTATATCAAAGTAGATTCAATGTATATGATAAATAAGAGAATCATACCTGAATTCATTGGTGGTTACTCTTATTTGATTGAGCATTACAAACAAACTGGAGACAAATTACAACAGTTAAAATTCCTAAATAAATTTACAAAAATTGATAGCGTTTTGCAAACTGACTACAAACAATTAAGTAAAGTTTTACTCAAAGATTATGATACACCGCATTTATTTGCAAAAAAAGAATCTTTGATACAATCCTTACAAAAAAAAGAATCTACCTATTTCTTTATAATTTTGATTTTAATTGTTGGCCTTAGTGGGTTGATGGGATATCAATATTTCTTAAAAAAACAATATCGTAAACGATTTGATGCTATTCTTCATAATGATACAACTACAGAAGTGAGTAGCATTACACCTAAAAAAAGCGATAGTGCGTCGGCTGAAAATAGGATGCAGGAGAAACAAGAGCTCCCGGCAGAGGTCGTTCAAATGTTAATAGAAAAGTTAGCCCAGTTTGAACTTAAAAAAGGTTTTTTGGAAAATAATATTACCATTCAAAAAGTCGCTTTGGAGTTGAACACGAACATCAAATACTTGTCAAAAGTAATTAATGAACAAAAAAGAAAAACTTTTATACATTACATCAACGAGCTCAGAATAAATGAAGCTGTAGTTCAGTTACAAGCACAATCCATATTGCGCAATTACAATATGCCATCTTTAGCTAATGAATTTGGGTTCAATTCTGCAGAAGCTTTTTCTGCTGCTTTTTATAAAAAACATAAAATTAAGCCTACTTTTTTCATCAAGACTCTAGAAAAAGAGAAATAATCGTAATGGAAATAATGTGAGGCTATTATGTATTTTTTTAATGTCGGAATTCCGTGAATTCCGACAACATCTTATAATTTTTACAGTAATAAACAGTATAAATTTATACTTTTGCACTTCAATAATCCTAAAAATTATAAAATGAAAGCTGATAAAAAACAAAAAGTGAGCAAATCAAAGTTTAATTTAGAAAAAATGAAAGTAGCCCAATTAGATAATATACATTTAGTAAATGGTGGCGGTACTGCTATTATTCTAAATGGAGGTGATGATAAAACTATTACGCAGACAAATAAAACGATGACTGAAACCTTTTAGTTTTTAAACTTTTATGAAGTCATTGTTTTTATCATTTTTATTATTTGCTATTTTAATAGGTTGCGGTTCAAGCAAAACTAGTACTAATTTAAAATTAAGTGCACACAGCGGAGTTTCTATTTTTACAAATTTAGATTCTTTGAATTGGTTTCATAGAGGGATAGATGAAAATGGTCATACAGGAATTTTTCTTAGCAAATGGAAAATGCAGAAAATCCAAAAATTGCGATCAAAAGAAATTATTGTTGCAATAATTGATTCACCTATAGATATCAATCACGATTTAGTAAAGAATAAACTATGGATAAATAGAGCTGAAATTCCTAATAATGGAGTAGATGATGATGGCAATGGTTATGTAGACGATGTTAACGGTTGGAATTTTATTGGAACTAGAGATAATGGATACCTAGTTTATTCCAATTTTGAATATGTAAGGATTTTAAGGGAGTTTGGAGCTTTGGAAGACCAACGTTTTATGAATCAAGATTTAAGTAATCAAAAAGAATACAATCGAGCACTAAAAAAGTATAGAGAGGAACTAGTTTATTATAAAAACTGGCTGAAATCTTTGAAATATAGTGTAAAAACATATCCAACAGCCAAAGATAGTTTGAAACATTACTTCCCGAGAGAAGATTATACCTACCAACAATTAGATAGTATGTATAAAATACATAAAATCAATGATAAAAACTTCAGACAAAGAAGGGAAGATCTTGATTTTGATTTAGGTGCGATGATAGCTTTCATGAAAGCAAGACTCGATTTTGGTGAAAAGTCATTAGAGGATGTGGTTGCTAGCGAGAAAGAGGTGGACTCTATTTTAAATAGATCCTTGAATTTCAAATTCGATGATCGCATTTTGATAAAAGATAGCTCAGGTAAATTTGAAAAGGGATATGGTAATAATAGACTTTCTACAAATACGGAAGGAAAAACAACTACATATAATCACTCCACTAAAGTTTCCGGAATAATCGCAATGATTGTACCTTCAAATGTAAAGATAATGCCATTGGTAGTAGCAGCTAATGGCGATGAGCACGATCAGGACATTGCTATGGCAATACGATATGCTGTAGATAATGGAGCTAAAATTATTAATATGTCATTTAGCAAAGAGTTTTCTTTAAACAATGATATGGTTTACTCAGCTATGAAATATGCTGCTAATCACGATATTTTACTGGTACATGGTGCAGGAAATGATAGCTTTAATGTAGATGAAATCCCTAACTTTCCAACAGATATCGACTTGCAGGATGGTGCAAAAGAAGTTGTAGGTAATTTTATAAACGTAGGAGCTAGCACTGCTATTAATGATAGCACCTTGGTAGCTTCCTTTTCTAATTACGGTAAAAAAAATGTAGATTTGTTTGCGCCAGGTGATCAAATTTATACATCGACCGGAGGTAACAGCTACGGTTATGACTCAGGAACCTCAGTGGCGGTACCTATGGTCTCAGGAACAGCGGCTTTAATTTGGTCTTATTATCCAAAACTTTCAGCAAAAGAAGTGAAACAAATTCTACTAGAGTCTGGAACGACTTATGATATTGATGTTTTGGTCCCTGGTGGCGAAGGTAAAAAAGCTAAGTTTTCGGAACTGTCCCAATCTGGTAAAGTATTAAATGTTTACAATGCTATGGAATTGGCAGAAAAAACGAGTAAAAAGAAACGGTACTAATGCAATATAAAGTTCGTCTGTTTTCACAGTATGTTTTAAGAACACCCTTATTTCCAGTCTCTTTTTACCTTAATTTATTGGACAATTATTCTTCGGAGAGCCTATTGCAATTATTTAAAAATCCTTTTGTTAGAGAAGCAATCCGTATTGCTTCACCGGAACTGTTAACCGCCTTAGATAATTGGAGGGCAAACCCTCACAGTTTGACTGATAAAAAAAAGAATGCCTTAGTCTTTAGCTTGTTAAAATATATTGCAAGAATGTCTGCTCGATGCACTCCTTTTGGATTATTCGCTGGTTGTACATTAGGAAAATTGAATTATGAAACAAATATTTTATTAGTATCGCCTAAAAACTTCAGAAGACATACTCAATTTGACATGCAATTCTGGGTAGCCATGTTACAAGAATTTGCTTCTCGAGAAAACGTAAAGCCACATCTTAAGTACTATCCCAATAACTCTATATACGCTCTTGGCGATTTTTACCGCTATATTGAATACAAATATGTTAAAACAAAAAGAGAACATAGCATCTCAGCACTCCGAAAATCACCTTTATTAGAATCGTTATTAATTCAAGTAAATTCAGGGTTGAACATCCAGCAAATGGTTGACATTCTCGCAGAAGATGATTCAGAAAAAGAAGAAGCTTTGAAATTTGTCAATCAGCTTATCGATTTTCAATTTTTGGTCAGTGAACTAGACGCAAGCCTAACAGGCAGCGATGAATGGGAAAGGGTTTTCTCTCACTTGAGTAAAATAACAGCTTTAAAACCAGAAAGCGAAATTTTACAAAGGATAAAAAATCTTCTATTTGAATTAGACAAAACCATCATACCTAAAGAAAAAACTAATGATACTATAAAATCAGAAATTAAAAAAATAGGAGTGGATTATGATGACAAATACCTTCTCCAAACAGATTTATATACCGGAACTATTGTCAATACCTTAAGTGATCGTGTGTCTAAAAAAGTATTGCAAGCTATCTCTTTTCTAAATGGAATTCAAAAAGAAAAAAAATCTGTACAGCAGTTAAATTTTATAAAAGCATTCACTCAAAGGTATGAAGCTCGTGAAATGTCATTGGCAACAGTATTAGACACAGAAACCGGTATTGGATACCTTCAGAACTCTGAAATGAATGATACACATGATCTTTTAGAAAAATTTTCTTTTAAAAGGAAGGATTCCGAAGCTGCCACGCAATCTTGGACTGCCTATGATTATGTATTGGAAAAAAAGATAAAAGCATCTGTTTTACAAAAGGAAAAAGTAATATTGCTTTCAGAAAATGATTTTCCTGACTTTGATTCTCGCTGGGAGAATACTCCGGCTACATTCTCTGTAATGATAGGTCTATTAGAAAACGAAGAAATAGTTATCGAGTCCTCTGGAAATGTTAGTGCCGCTAAATTATTGGGGCGTTTTTGCAATGGAAATACTGAGATATACAATTTAACAAATGAAATTGTAGAAAAGGAGAAAGAACAGTATTCGGAGAAAATTATGGCTGAAATTGTTCATATTTCAGAGTCTAGAACGGGAAACATATTAAGAAGACCTGTCCTGAGAGCATATGAAATTACCTACCTCTCTAATCCGGGAGTAGATCAAGATTTTACTATTGGCATAAATGATCTGACAGTTTCCGTTATAAACAATAGAATCGTTCTACGTTCTAAGAAACACAATAAGGAAGTCATTCCTTGTTTATCTAATGCTCATAATTACTCCTATAAATCCTTGCCCATCTATCATTTTTTATGTGATTTACATAACGAAGATGTAAAGCCTGTTTTTAATTTTAGTTGGGGAATTCTAGAGTCACATTATGATTATTTTCCAAGAGTCTACTATAAAGAAGTTTTACTCTCAAGAGCAAAATGGATTGTATCTAAAAATGAGATTGAAACCTTTTTTAAGCTTAATGGTAATGAACTCCTTGAATCCTTTTCTATTTGGCGAAAGCAACGGAAGATAAACCAGTTTGTCAGTTGGGTTGATTCTGACAACACTCTTTTAATTGATTTAGAGAAAGTAGTTTGTATTGCCCTTTTTTTGAAATCAGTTAAAAATTATGATAGAATTATTTTAGAAGAATTTTTGTTTTCAGGAGAATCAGTTGTAAAAAACATTACGGGTGAAAATTTTACAAATGAGTTGATACTATCTTTCTACAAAGAACAAACGTAAAAGAATGAAAAGAGATTTTTGCATAGGAAGTGAATGGTTGTATTTTAAAATATATACAGGGGTTAAAACTGCAGATCTAATTTTAACGGAAAAACTATTTCATATAATTTTAGATTTAAAAGAAGAAAAAACAATCGATAAATGGTTTTTTATTAGATACAATGACCTCAATGAACATATAAGAATCCGTTTTTATTGTAAAACCCCAGAGAACACATCAATTGTAATTGCAAAAATCTATCCTGTTTTAAACAAATTGCTTGAACAAAATATTGTTTGGAAAGTACAGACAGATACCTATCAAAGAGAAATTGAAAGGTATGGTGAAAATACAATGATTGATTCAGAAACATTATTTTGGCACGATAGTGAAATGGTTTTAGGCTATTTAGCTCTAAAATCTTCTTTCGAAAAAAATGAAATGCAGCTAATTTTTAGTCTTACTGCTATTGATAGTTTTTTAAACTCATTTTCGTTGACCAATACTGATAAATTATTTTTGATGGAAGAGCTACAAACGTCTTTCAAGAATGAGTTTCATGCAGGTAAAGTTTTGAAAAATCAAATGGATACGCAGTATAGACAATTATCCCAGGTCATAAAAGGTTTTTTGTCAGGAACTGCCATAAATGATCACCCTGAAATTTTCAAACTAATACAAGAGAAACAAAATCGAACTCATAAAACAATTTTGTCGATTAACGATAACTTACAAGTCCCGCTATCTAACTTTTTAATGAGTCATATTCATATGATGATTAACCGGCAATATACCTCAAAGCAAAGAATGTACGAGCTGTTGATTTATGATCACTTATTTAGGCATTATAAAATGATTGAAAATCGATTAGACTTGTAAAGTTAGTAGCATTTGCACACTGAATTTGTGAATCAAATTTTGTTTTAAGTTCCATATTTTTCATTTTAAACTTACCCATCATAATTTGTTCACTGATTTTATGGTCAAATATCTTTGCATAATGGTGGGTTATCCGGACCTATTTGTGACCAAACATTTTGTTAACATTTTCTATCGGAACTCCATTAGTAAGCGTTATAGACTTCGAAAATGAATGTCTAGTTAATGTTAAATGTAATTTCTTTTTAAATGTCGCAAACGGCTCTAATTTCATTCAAACAGCTATTCATTTTCTGATTACGAAAGACAGGCAGAATTATATCTGCATTAATGCATTTAGGATTGCTAGTTTATCTTTGAATGATTTTCTACGCAATCGGTAATAATATAATCTTTGACTTTGCGTAGTTTTCTGTCTATTTTTAAATATCCGTTTATGAACATCCATACAAATTACTATATGATCCTTTGTAAGTTTCTGCACATCAATATGGACGATAAAAGACTAAACGTTTGGCATTTTGCTCTTTTACTTACTATATTAAGTTTAGGATATAGACAGGGACAAAAACAAAATATTAAAGTTAGCCGCAGCAGGATTATGGCTTTATCCCACATCATCACACTACCTAACTATCACAAGTACTTTAAAGAACTGCAATGTTTCGGGTAAATAGAATATACTCTCTCATACCATCCTAGTGTTAGGAGTGAAATTAAATTGAACAAAAAAGAGGTTATTTCATAATAGTTGAAACAACCTCTTATCTTGCATTTGATCAAGACAGCTAAAGCTTTACAAATTTAAATGTATTGTAAATTTAAATGTTTGACTGGGGGGGCATTATTATTATTATTATTATTATCTATTATTCATAACTTCCTACTTGTAAAGAATTACGGATATTTACCTGTATGTTACTTTTCCTAAAGTGCCTCCAAATTTTGATTAGATACATTATATTTTTTCTTGATATCTTTTATTTCTTTCTCTAATCTACGAAGAATAGCAGCATCTGATTCACACATGATTGGTTTAGTTTTATTTAAACGTTTATTTAAAAGTGCCATTTCCCGCCCAACTGTAATCTGCTCTGTTATAGCATATGCTTCCGTTTGTTTAACTGATGAATGTCCCAGCATTTCTTTAACTACATTAATAGGGACGTTATTTTGTAATGTTACAGTGCTTCCAAACGTCCTGCGAGCCATATGAGTATTTAGAGTAAAGGGAAAACCGCACAGTACAGCAATTTCCTTTAGATATTCGTTCATTTTTTGATTAGAAGAAACGGGTAAGACTGTACCACGTTGTAAACAGATAGGATGTTCTTTATATTTTTCAATTATCTGTAGCGCCTGTGGTAGGAGAGGAACATTCGTTGAGGATCCCGTTTTTTGTCTTTCGGTCATAATCCACGATTGTGTGTCGACCCCCATTTTAATATCTGTTTTTTTTAATTGATATGCGTCGATATAAGCCAGTCCTGTATAACATTGAAAGACGAATACATCTCTTACTACATTTAAGCGTTCAGTAGTAAAATAATGTCGCTCTAATTCATATAACTCTTGAGTGGAAAGAGGCTTTTTAATGATTTTAGTTTTTTTGCTTTTAAAGTTCTTAAATGGATCTTTCAAGATAACTTCTTTATCGATAGCACGAATGACTATTTTTTTGAAATTAGCGATGTATTTAAGCGTTGTATTATTACTGCATTTGCGAACTGATCTTAAGTAAAATTCAAAATCCTTTATAAATTCGAGATTTAAATCTGTAAATTCAAGATCACTCGCATTAAATTTAAGTTCTGTAAATGCTCTTAAATGATTAATCGTAATAGTGAAACGATCGAGAGTTCCTTTCGCATATCCTCTTCCTAGTAATGCTGTCATTTCTGCATTGTGCTTTTCAAACTCTTCTAGCACTTTAGTTCTGGGAGTAATCTTACCTAGCAAATGATCCATAACCTTCTGGGAAGTTATTAGTTTTCCGCTGTACATAATTTCTGTCTTGTACTCATTGACTTTTAGAGTCAGAGAATCTAAAAAAAAATTAAGTGATTTTGCATCTTCTTTACTACCAATCGCCCTTTCTGCTTTTTGATCCCAACGTGCGCTGTCCCATTTACGTTTTGTAGAAGTTTCTTTTGGTATTCCATCTACAGTAATTCTAAGATAGACGCTCCTAACTTTACTTTCATTGCGGGGGATTTTCAAAAAGAAAACCAACCCAAAACTGCTTTCTAACATAATTCAACGTTTTAGATTAATAAATGTAGAATTATAACTTCAAAAAATCAAGTCGTTAAGCACGTTAACCCCTATTTTTACAGGTGTTTAGATGGTATTCTGTGGCACATTATAAAATATACAAATGTGCCACGATTCTGCCATAGAAACTTTGAACGTTATTATAAATATTGACGAAGTGCAGAAAATCAAAAAAGCCTGCGAATCCTTGGATTTGCAGGCTTAACACGTTTTTTTGTGGCTTTTTGAAAAGATTGATAAACCTTGGTTTTACTATCTTTAGCCCTTTTCGTGGGGAGAGTAGGATTCGAACCTACGAAGACGTAGTCAGCAGATTTACAGTCTGCCCTCGTTGGCCGCTTGAGTATCTCCCCTAGGCCTTTGAGTACAACAGTTACCTGTTGTGAGCGGTGCAAATATAGAAACTGTTTTTGTTTCTGCAAACAAAATTTGTACTTAATTTCAGTATTATTTTTAACACATTGGTATTGAATAAAATAAAAAAAATCTCCACTAGGGAGATTTTTTTATTTGCGTCAAACTAAGTGTTTATTTTGCTAAAAGCTCAACTATTTTAGCTCTTAGTGCATCACCTCTTAAATCTTTTGCTACCACATTTCCTGCAGCATCAAGTATAAAAGTAGCAGGAATAGCTTCAACGTGATATAGCTTTGCTATTGGTTCATCCCAAAATTTTAAATTAGAAACATGAGTCCATGTTAATTTATCTTTTGCGATTGCTTCTTTCCATTTAGTAGCATCTTTGTCTAAAGATACTCCAATAATGTTAAGTCCTTTAGCGTGTAAATCGTTATAAATTGCAACAACGTTTGGATTTTCTTGACGACATGGACCACACCACGATGCCCAGAAATCAACTATTGTTACTTTTCCTAAACTTTCTTTAAGGGAAACCATTTTCCCTTCAGGGTTAGGTGCGGAAAAATCTGCTCTTCATTTACCGTCAGTTGTTGGCGCTGTTGCTCCAACACCTGCAGGTGCTTTAAGTTCAGTTAATTTAGCTTTAATTGCTTTACCTGGTTTTGTGTTTTTCAATGACTCATCTAAACCATTGTATAGTTTTTCAGATTTAGATACATCAGCCGATGGATCATTCAACATACCTTGGATAATCAAAGCAGAAATAAAAGATTTAGGATGTGTTTCAGCATAGTTTAGATATTTAGCTTTTGAAGCAACACCTACTTCTTCTTGGATTTTATTGAAATCTTGCATTAAGCGATTGATAACAATTGTATCTTTAGTTTCTTGAGCTTTGTTCATAGTCTCCATATTCTTATTTTGGAAATCCATAAGTTTCTTTTGAACCTTAGTGATTTCTTCATTGAATGAAGCATACTCTTCGTTGTTATACGTTCCAGTAACTTTAGATTTTTGGATACTATCTTTATCGATAGCAATTTTTACTTCACCATTTTCTAATATAAAAGGAATTTTAGCTTGTGCTCCTTCAAGTTGAAGTGTGTAAAATGCAGGCTCAGTAATTTTACCTTTCATTTCGAATTTACCATTCTCTACCTTTACAGTATCTTTTGCAAGCAATCCCATTCCGCTTTCATCTTGAGTTTCTAGGATGATTGTTTTACCATTTTCAATCCCTGTTGCAGTTCCTGAAATAATGTACTCGTCTTTCCCCACCTTGTTACAAGCGATTAAAACTACAGCGGCCGAAAGTAATAAAATTATTTTTTTCATTATTAATTAGTTAATTGAGTTAAGTGTGCAAAAGTATTTAAAATAATCATATTTCAAATCTTTTTAGAACCTAAAATTTTGTTATAATTTCACCTCACTTAAGCGTTGTTTACTAGCGATTTAGAGAAGCAATTTATGTTTTGAATCGTTATAAATAACAGTATTTATAATTGCCTCAATAATAGGAAGTTGGATTTATAACCAATTCAAAGCACTTCATGAAGCAGAGAAGGAGTGGAGCGCTGAAAGAATGCACTATGCAATTTAAATTACAGATTTGTCCTAAACTAAAAAAAGCAACCTAAATAGGATGCTTTTATATTTTGATACTTTAAAAAAGAAATTAATCCTGATTAAGAGTTTTTCTCCAAGTAAATGAATTCAAGATATGTCTTTTTGCAAATCTTCCAGGAGACTCAGCGTTAACCATTTTTACATACGTTGCTTTAGGAACACTAATGTATTCATAAACGCTACCGTTTGAAAAGTTAATGATTAATCTTCCTTCAACAAACTTGTAATCAGTGATAGTTGAAGTAGAAATTGTTTCAGTGTATTCTGGTAGGTTTATTTTAGTAGTTTCAGGATTGATACTTACCAAGAAATGATATGCTTCAATAATTTTTTTACTATTTTCTTCTGCTTCTTTTAATCCAGCGTCATCACCTTGAAATTTATCAGGATGTGCTTCTTTCATCGCATTACGATAGATCGTTTTTAAATCTTTAAGTTCTGCAGTTTTATCTACATTAAGCAATTTGCGGTATTCAACTATTTTTTTCATAAATAAGGTAACTACTTGTCTTTTAATATGAAATCAATATAATTTGATTTCAAAATCGACAAATTTTTTGCAAAGGTACACTTTTTTTTATTTTAACGGTTTGAGACCAATAAATTTTCAAAAAAAAATGAATTTTAGGTTATTTTATATTTTTATAAAGGTAAAATGGGACCGTTATTGTTCCGGTTTATTGTTTGCCTTATCGAAATTTTTAGATTTTTTCGGGTATTTGTTATAGCTGATATCACTTGGGTTTTCGATAATAGATTTTATAGTAATCCATTCTCCAACAGGATATTTAGATGCCATTTTGTAATCCAAAAGATATATACCACAAAAAAAGTTGTTGTTTTCATCTTTTTCCATTATTCCAGTGTAAACACCTTTTTGTAACATTCTTTCTTCAGAAGCTTTAGTCATAATCAATTTATTTAAAATAATTCTTGGCTGCAAAGTTAATCAAATATAGTTTGAATTGTTACGATTTGCGCTTTCTGATTATCTTTGTGCCATGGAGAAAAATTTTAGACCTCATCCTAATTCCTTCAAAAATACGTTTTGTGTATTTGATGAGATAGACATCGAAGCTATTAGTAACTTAAAAATACAGTACGATAGCAAATCGGGAAGTAAATATTATTACACAAAGGCTGGAATGTACCGATTGTCTAATCATTGGGGGCGATTAGCGAATAGTAAATGGAGATTAGAGCCATTGGAACCTGAAACAGATTCTAAATTTAAATTGGGTTACGCTTCTTGGCAAAGTTTTTATCCAGACAACGCAGTTGAGGAATTATACTATCTTGAGGTTAACTATAACAAAAATACAGTTAATTACCAGCATAAAAATAATCCAACGTACGATAAGAAAGCAATATTAAGAACTAGTTTTGAAACAACTAAGCGGATTAAGCAAGTTCGAAATTTACTAAATTTGACTTCTTGGGCTAAGTATTTCGATTATGATGATATTGATGTTTTACGAAAAAAAATCATTACTGATTTAGTTTTTACTAGTAAAACATTAGAGGAAATTAAAAAGCAATTTATCTAAAAAATTTATATTTTAAAAATCTATAATTGTTTTTAATCGTTGGAAGCTATTAGCAATAAGTCATTTACACTTACTGGTTTTGATAAATATCCTAATATATTAGTGTAGGTTTTTGATGTGTTTTTATCTTCGACTGCAATGGAGGAGCTCACAATATAAACAATGATTTGTCTTTTAAATTTAGGTTGTATTTCTCCCAGAGCCTCCATGAATTCCCATCCATCCATAACAGGCATGTTTATATCAAGCAAGATAATGTCGGGAAGATCACCATCTTTATCTATAACCTCACTTAAGCTGTCAATCGCTTCTTTTCCATTTTTATAAGAGGAGATTTTTGAAAACATCTCTGATCGTTGGATAATCTTATTGATAATGATTTGGTAAATCGGATCATCATCAACTACCCAGATTGTTTTTTTTCTCATAGAATATAGATTTTGAATGTGGTACCAATATTGATTTCACTTTCCACAGTGATATTTCCTCCCATTGCATCAATTTGATTCTTTGTGATAAAAAGACCGATTCCTTTTGAATCAGAATTATCAGTGAATGTTTTGTACATCCCAAAAACCTTATCACCATTTCGATCTAAATCAATCCCAATTCCATTATCAGAAATTTTTAGTATTTTGACATTATTTTCTGATGTAAAAGTAATTTTGATCAGCGGTTTACGATTAGGATGCTTGTATCGAATAGAGTTTAAAATTATATTATAAAGTATGCTTTCAAGGTATGCCGGATTGTAATTAATTACAGTGTCTTTTGGTATTTCTGTTATGATCGTTACTTCATTAGAATTTATTTGTTTCGAAAGTATGTTTGTAACTCTTGTGATATTATCTTCTAAATTTAAGGATTCAGATACTAAACTAATATTTGTTCTAATATTTATGACTTCGTTTAAATGAAGCATCGTTTCATTCAGGGAACGAGAAACTGTTTTAAGTAATTCCATCATATCATTCCTTTCTTCCTCGGATTCGGATGATTCGATCAACGAAACTATAGAGGCAATATTACTCGTGTGCGATCTCAAGTTATGAGAAATAATATAAGAGAAGTTCAGTAATCTTTTGTTTTGTTCTGATACTAAATCAAACGAAGCATTTAAATCTTTTTCTGCTTCTTTTGTTTTGGTCACGTCTATCATTATACCACGTAAGGTAACAGGTTTGCCATTTTCGACAACAACGTTTACAATATCTCTTAACCACACAATTGTACCGTCTTTTTTAATCATACGGTATTCAAAATCATGATTTAAGTGAGCATCTGTTTGATTTTCACAATACTTTACAACCCAGTCTTTATCATCAGGATGAATGTGCTCTGGCCAAAATTCGCTGTTACTTATCCATTCTTCAGCTGTGTAACCTAATATGCTTTCTATTTTTTTACTTACAAAGTTGTAGCGATCCGTTTCAGTATCAAATTCCCAAACAATTCCATCAATGGTATTAATCAAAGATTCAACTCTTTGTTGCGATTTTTTTATAATATTTTCACTTTGTTTCTGTACTGTAATATCTTCTGTTGAGACAATAGTTCGTGCTAGCGATTCCTCAAATCCACTAATTACACTCCATCTAAACTTGACGTCGCGCGGTTCACCATGAGCAGTTTTTATTATTGTTTCTGCTATGATTTCATTTTCGCCTTGTGTAATTGCTAGAATATGATTTGCAAAATTACAAGAGTAGCGTTCTCCTATTAATTTTTGAAAACCTACTGTTAATTCCTCTTTATTCTCAGCGTTATGAAGTTTCATACACATGGTATTCACATCGATAACGCGTATTAACGTCATCGCTTTAATTACCACTTCAGGATGTGTACCTAAATATTTCTTAACTTCCTCTGCACTTTTATGCATCAAATCAAGTTCTACTAGATAATTTCTAACCAGCGAAAAATCCTTCTCCCACAACGCAATAGGATAATCCTCAAATAAACTTTTAAAACGTATTTCGCTTTTTTTGATTAATTGTTCTGCTTCTTTTTTTATCGAAATATCCTCAATAATAGCGATATGAGATATTACTTTGCCGTCCGTTTTTATAAGTGGTGAAACCGTTAAATTAATCCAAATCACTGTTCCATCTTTACTGATGTATCTTTTCTCTCTTGAATAATCAGTTATTTGCCCGTCTCTAAGTTTATCTATACTTGTTAAATCGTCATTTAGATCATCGGGATGCGTTAAAGTTTGATAGTTTAACTCTTGAATTTCCTGCTGCGTATATCCTAAAAGTTTGCAGTACTGGTTGTTAACTTGGATAAATCGACCAGTAAAGGAATCTACGTGTGCAATTCCCACAGCAGCTTGATCAAAAATTGTTTCAAATTTTATCTCAGAATTCATCAGCTTTTTAGCTTGAGCAACAACTAGCGATTGCAGTTCGTTAGGCATTCTTAATAGTGTAAATATTAAAATACCAAATAACGCTGCTAGAATAATTCCAATAATTCCGGGCACTAAAATTTGGTACGGAATATTGTTTTCCTTTTTCGAAATAATATATAATTTCCAATCGCCATCTGGAATTTTCACAGATATATTGGCGTGATTGGTAAAATCGGCTTTGTTTGATAAGTGAAAAGTTTCTTTAAGAGATTCAAGATTCAACTTTGAAAATTGAAAATAATATTTAGAACTATCAATATTGCTAATACCTGCTGAGTTCAGCAACTTCTCTAAATCAATTACAACCGCTGAAAAACCCCAAAATTTATTCTTGATAAAAATAGGTAAACGGCCTACTATTGCTTCTCCGCCTTGTCTTAGTTTTAGAGGACCAGCAAAATACATTTTATGAGTCGCAATTGATTTTAAAGCTTCTTTTTTGAGATTATTGTCTTGAAGAATATCTAAATTAAGAGCTTCTTGGTTTTTTTCTAATGGATAAATATATTTTATAACACCGTTTGGAACTAATTCTACAATAGTTATGTTTTCATTAGCGTCGAGAAGTGCTTTTGAAATAGTATCAAAATCAGTTGGATAACCTGAATCATCAATTGTTAAGGCTAAAGATAGCGTCGTAGTGTAACAGTTTTTAAGAGATTGTTCAATATTTTGACGCACTACATGAAGAATTGAAGTCATCTCTCGCGTGTTGTCCTCGGCAGCCAATTTATATTGTTGAAAAACAATAAAGCCTACAATATAGCTGAGAAATAGGAACGTAATAATCCCTGTCAGTTTAGGTCGTTCATAGAACCATTTGACATGCTTATTATTTTTTTTCTGAGACTTCATTTATTAGTAAGTAGGTTTAGGGCGCTTCAATATTAGATAAAAAAAATCAAAAGAAAAGCCATTTTTATGTTTTTATGTCTTCGCTACTTCATGTTTATTACATACAATAGAATCTAGAAGCGTTTTTATTACTAAAAATGTATTTTATTCCTTAAAATAAATATAACAAAAATTACTTGATTACCTATTCAAAATTAGATTTAAATTTCTGAATGCTACTATTTTAAACCAATTACAATATTGAAATACTGAAAAAATCATTTCAAAATCATTTTAAATTTAATAAATAAGCCGAACTTTGCAGTCGTTTCCAAAACAAATAAATGTATTGGAAATTTTACAGCATATAATATGGGTCGCAATAACGATAGAAATATAAAAAAGCACAACGATAAATTGCACAAAGCACAAGATAAAGTGAAGCAAGCGGAAATCATTCGTAAAGAAAAATTGAAGCAGATCGTCAAAAAATTCAATGAGAATAATACTCCCGATACTAATACTATATAAGCAGCATGGATAAAAGTAAATTTGAAGAAGTAAAAACTGGTGTTCAATTAATAATCGATTTAATTGCGGAAAAAAATGCGAAAGAAGCTGGAAATAAACTAGTTGAAGTAAGCGAAGAATTAGATGAATTACTAGATTTTGCTGAAGAAGATGAAGATTTAATGGAAGTAAGTCGTTACCAAGTATTATTGAATCAACTGCATCAAAAAATTGTTGGACTTAATGGTCAATCAACCTCTTCTAATTAATTTTTTGGTCGAATAATGATTTTAATCGAATGTTACTGTGGTTCAACCAAACATTTTCAGGTCTGTTGCGAACCAATAATTAAAGGTATTCAAAAAGCCACAACTGCCGATTCTTTAATGCGTTCGCGCTATTCAGCTTATGTACTACATCAAGCTGGTTATCTTGTAGCAACTACTCATATTTCTACAAGAAAACACCATTCTAAAAAAGATATTTTGGAATGGGCAGCAAGCAATCGCTGGCAAAACCTAGAAGTACTTAATACTACAAAAGATACGGTTGAATTTAAAGCGTATTATTTAGACAGTAATGGCGTGAACTATTTTAGCCCCCGATAAGTTCGGAGTGTTATTTTAAATTTCAAACTTATATATTTGAAACATGAAATACAAGAAATGGACTTTAGATCAGAAGC
>NZ_JBANDI010000033.1:0-32406 GCF_039123485.1 Flavobacterium sp. PL12 | reverse complement strand
TTTTTAAGTTCTAGATATCTCATAATGAGATAAATATACGGAATTTATGATGTATAAACAATAAAATACGACATTATTTTATTCTAATTACTTAAATGGATAAATCACATAATTATTTTGTCTTAATACTTCTGTGGTTAATTTCAATAAACTTTCATCATCGTCGATTATAATCGCTATCAAATTGGTGTCGTTTTCAGTACTATTATTTTCTTTGTCGTTATTATTGTCGTCAAACAACAATGGTAGTTCGATTATAAAAGTGCTTCCTTCTCCAAGCTCACTTTTTAAGTTCAATTTTCCACCTAAGATTTCGATCATCTTCTTAGAAATGGTTAAACCTAAACCTGTTCCTCCGTATTTTTTTTCAATTTTCTCATCTGCTTGGGTAAATTCTTCAAAAACTAATAACTGACTTTTATCATCGATACCAATGCCGGAATCCGCTATCAAAATTGTTACTGTATCGTTATCAGAATTTATTTTAGACTCTATTTTAATAAACCCGTCTTCGGTAAATTTAAAAGCGTTTCCAATAATATTAGATAAGATTTGTCTCAATCTAAAAGGATCGCCTATAATTCTTTGCTCAAGTCTTTCATCAATGTCAATAATAAGATCAATAGATTTTTGAGAATATACAGATTGAATGCTGCTCGATACTTCGTTAATAATGTCAGTTAAGGAAAATGGAATCTTATCGACTGCAATTTTACCCGCTTCAATTTGAGTGAAGTCTAATAGGTCTTGAACGAGTTTAGATATATAATCTGAAGATCCTTTTATGCTCTTCGTAAAATACTTTTGTTTGTTATTTAATTCCGAATTACCAAGTAGTTCTGTATAACCTATAATTGTGCTTAAAGGAGTTTTTAAATCGTGACTCACAGTTGAAATAAGTTGCTCTCTACTAATTAATAGCTTTTTAGCTTTTAGATTAGCAGCTTCTAACTGTTTTTTATAAGATTGAGTTTTTGAAAAATCATTTAAAATAAGTATCAGAAAAAACATAGTTAGCAAAAGCCCAATAATGGCTGCTGTGGTAACTATTCTATTCGTTTTTGTTAAGGATTTCTCTCTCGAAATATAGCTTGCAGTGGTATTTAAAATAATCTCTCTTTCGATAATCCCAAAAACTTTTCTCAATTGATTAGAAATAGAAAGTTCGTTTTGAAGTAAATTGTTTTCCTCAATACTAAGTAATCTCTTCTTATTCGCTGTTTCTTTTTTGACGTCGTTTAATAACATTTTAGAAACACTCACAATAGAGTCAGATTCTCTTTTAGTTAAAGTATTGGTACTGTCGTCAGGAATATTCTGATTAAGGTATGTAACATATTTCTTCAAGACATTACGTTGGTAATCACCTAAAGAAGCTGGATGCTTAACAAAATCTTCCATTTGGAGGTTTCGTAATGATGATTCAATTTTAGTTAAATCATTGATGGCTTTACTAACAGCCATCTCATCTTCAGTTTTACTTTTAATTGACTTTAATTGTTGAATATTGTTCGTTTTCTTAGCGAGAAGAATCTGTACACTGTCTAATAATTTGATTTGGTATTGGGTCGAAACAATTGCTTTTAGAGAGTCAATGTCCACTTTTAATACTTTTGATTTTTGAACATAAATGTTAAAATCAGCATCGGATTCTGACTGGATTGCGATTCTAGCTAAACTTTCTGCTTCGTATAGTTTAGATAAAATTGTGCTAACTCTTAAAATGGAACTATTCTTTTGAGAAAATTTCTGCTCATTTTTAGAAAAGCTTTTATTCTCTGAATATAAAAACCAACCTACCGTTCCAAAAAGGATCACTAAAATTAGATAACTCATGAAAACTTTTAGTGGTATGTAGCTTTTTTTATTGTCCATTTTTCAAAGATAAAAATTAGAAGAGTTTTTAAAGTTAAGAATTTAATAGAATTAGAAAAAAAACCCTCACTGTTAAGTAAGGGTTACTAATATTAGATTCTATAAATTATAAAGTTTCGTTCAACCATTTGTAAAACTCTTTTTGCCAAACTTGTGCATTTTGAGGTTTTAAAACCCAGTGATTTTCTTCAGGAAAATAGAGGAATCTACTTTTTATTCCACGAAGTTGTGCTGCTTGAAATGCCTCTTGAGATTGTCCTTCTGATACACGGAAATCTTTACCACCTTGAATAATCAAGATAGGAGTGTTCCACTTATCCACATGTGTTATTGGGTTAAAAGTTGTATATGTTTTCTGAGCTACGGCATTATCTTTTTCCCAATATGCTCCGCCAAAATCCCAATTATTAAAGAAAACTTCTTCAGTAGTTCCAAACATGCTCTGCGTATTGAAAACTCCGTCATGAGCAATAAAAGTTTTAAAACGATTATTGTGATTTCCAGCTAAGTAAAAAGCAGAATAACCACCATAACTAGCACCAACACATCCTAAACGTTCTGAATCGACATATTTTTCTTTAGCAACATCGTCAATAGCTGATAAGTAATCATCCATAACTTGTCCGCCCCAATCCTTACTAATTTGCTCATTCCATTCTACGCCGTGTCCTTGCATTCCACGACGATTAGGCGCAACAACTACATAACCATTAGCAGCCATCAACTGGAAGTTCCAGCGGAAAGAATAGCTTTGCGTTAATGGTGATTGCGGTCCACCTTGACAGTATAAAAGGGTTGGATATTTTTTTGAAGCATCAAAATTAGGTGGAAGAATAACCCAAACCAACATTTTTTTACCATCTGTTGTAGTCACATATCTTCTTTCTGTTTTGCTTAACGCTAATGAAGCATAAGTTTTAGTGTTTACGTTTGACAATTGTTTCCATGATTTTTTCTTTAAATTATAAGAAAAAATTTCAGAAGCATGATTCATATCAGTTCTAGTAAGTATTGCATTGTCGCCAGAAATAGCTACAATTGAATTCACATCAAAATCTCCGCTTGTGATTTGGCGCACCGTAACAGCAATTTTAGTAACACCTGGAAAGTTTACCTCAAATAATTGTTTTGTTCCATCAATTGGTGCCACAAAATAGATTTTGCTTTCGTCTTTACTCCACATAAAACTATCAACTGTTCCGTCCCAGTTGGCAGTTAGATTCATGTTCATCCCTTTTAAACTTACGATAAGATCATTTTTGTCCGCTTCGTAACCATCTCTTTTCATTTGTAACCAAGTCAAATTTCCTTTAGGAGAAAATTGTGGACTCATATCGTAACCAAGATTTCCTTCGGTTCTGTTTGTCGTTTTTCCAGTTTCTAGATTGTACTCGTAAATATCTGTATTAGTTGAAGTCGCATATTGCGTTCCAGCTTTTTTCTTCGACACATATAAAATGTTTTTACTATCTGGCGACCAAATATAGTCTTCATCGCCGCCAAAAGGTTTTTGAGGGCTGTTGAATTTTTCTCCTTTTAAAAGATCAATTCCTATAGCTCCGTCTTTGTTTTCTTTATAAAAAACATGATTAAATGTACCTTCATTCCAGGTGTCCCAATGACGGTAATCAAGCGCATCATAAATCTGGACATTAGATTTTTCTAAATCAGGGTAGAAATCTTTTCCGTGAACCTTATCTATTTTTACTTCTTCATTGTACACAATGTATTTTCCGTCTGGCGAAATATTTTTATCTTTTAAAAGAGATTTTATGTCTTTCACTTCTGTAGCGTTACCGCCATTTATAGATATTATATAAGACTTTGTCTCAGACTTATTTTCAGCAACAGAAGGGTAGGTAACATTATAGACTATATTTTTACCGTCGTTTGAAAGACCTAATGGTGTAACTCTTCCCAGTTTCCATAGTAATTCTGGTGTCATTACATTTTGCGCTATCGCATTTAAACTCATCATTAATAAGGGTATTAATAGTAATTTTTTCATTTTGCTACTTGTTTTTTTTCGAAGGATAAAAGTAGCCAATTTTTCCCGATGTATCTTCGTTTAATCAGCCGCTTTTTAGCCCCGATAGCAGTGAAAATCCTTTATTATTTTTATTAAAAAATAATAAAGATTGTAGCGTATAGCGGGATTAGCTCCATAAAATTATTATTTTTATAAAAAATTAATGCCATGGACTTGAGTTATTGGGAGTTGAAAAGCTGGTTTACAAACGTAGATTATACTATTGTAGGAAGCGGAATTGTGGGCTTGCACGCTGCTTTACGCTTACGCGAAAGATTTCCACAAAGCAAAATTCTCGTCTTGGAAAAAGGAGCGCTTCCTCAAGGAGCTAGTACTAAAAATGCTGGATTTGCTTGTTTTGGGAGTATTTCAGAAATTATAGATGACTTACAAACTCACTCTGAAGAAGAAGTAGTTCGACTTATTCAAAAAAGATGGCAAGGATTGAATTTGTTGCGTACAGGTTTAGGTGATGCCAATATAGATTTCAAAAACTATGGAGGTTATGAACTTTTTTTAAAAGAAGATGTCAGTAGCTATGAAGAATGCCTTCAGAAAATTCCATTTGTAAATGAAGTACTACGACCATTGTTTCAAAAAGATGTTTTTGTAAAAGAAGCTGATCGCTTTGGTTTCCAAGGTATTCACGAACATTTATTGTTTAATCCATTTGAAGCGCAAATTGATACTGGGAATATGATGCAGTGTTTGTTGAAAAATGCAGTATCAGAAAACATATTAATTTTAAATCAGCAAACGGTTACTGCTTATTTGGATCTAGGGAATGAAGTAGAAGTAGTACTTGATGATTTTAGTTTTAAGACCAAGAAAATTGTGTTTGCTACAAATGGTTTTGCAAGCAAACTAATTACGGCACCTGTTGAGCCAGCTAGAGCACAAGCTTTAATTACGGAACCAATTAAAAATTTAAAAATAAAGGGAACTTTTCATTTAGATAAAGGCTATTATTACTTTAGAAATATTGGTCATCGAATTTTACTAGGTGGTGGAAGAAATTTGGATTTTAGAACGGAAAATACTACTGAATTTGGACAAACAGAAATAATTCAAAATAAATTGGAACACTTGCTAAAAGAAGTAATTTTACCAAATCAAAATTTTGAGATTGCGCATCGTTGGAGTGGAATTATGGGTATTGGTGCTAGTAAAAACCCTATCGTTTCACAACTATCTGAAAACGTGTTTTGCGGTGTAAGATTAGGCGGAATGGGCGTCGCAATAGGAAGTTTAGTAGGTACTGAATTAGCAGATTTAATATAATGGCAACAAAAATTACTCCAAGGAAAACAAAACAACCCGTTAAAAAAGAACCTTCATCTTTTATGAATAAATTATTTCGTTTTTTATTTAAATCATTTTTGTGGTTTCTTGGAATCTCACTGTTTTTAGTGGTGTTCTTTAAATTTGTGCCGGTTGTATTTACACCACTAATGGTTATTAGAGCGATTGAAAACAAGGTAGCAGGAAAGGAAGTGTATTTCAATCATGATTGGGAACCTATTGAAAAAATCTCTACAAATCTTCAAAAAGCAGTAATTGCCAGTGAGGACGGCACTTTCTTGAAGCATAATGGTTTTGATATCAAAGCGATGCAAAAAGCGTACAAAAGTAACGAGCGCGGAAGAAGAATAAAAGGTGGAAGTACAATATCCCAACAAACGGCAAAAAATGTATTTCTTTGGCAAGGACGTAGTTATTTCCGTAAAGGATTAGAAGCTTATTTTACAGTTTTAATAGAAATAATATGGGGAAAGGAACGTATTATGGAAGTGTATCTAAATAGTATCGAAATGGGAGATGGTATTTATGGCGCACAAGCAGCTACAGAATATTGGTATCGAAAAGATGCAGCTTCATTAACTCCCATTCAAGCTGCTGGAATAGCAGCAATTTTGCCAAATCCTAGGAAATTTAAAGCAACAAGTTCTTCTTCATACATTAATAACAGAAAGAGTAAAATTGTTAGAGTTATGCGATCTGTTGGAGAAATTAAATACTAGGTTGGCTTTAAATTTTAATGTATAATTCTTATTTAGAAAGAAATAATTTTAATTTTTTACTATTTGTATAAAACGACAAAACCCCATATTAGTGGGGTTTTGTCGTTTTATCAATAAAGCTTAAATCAAATAAATAAGACTTACGAAATTATCTTATCTTTAGTAATACGGTCTACAACCAGAGCAATTGCTCCATCTCCAGTAACGTTGCAAGCAGTACCAAAACTGTCCATCGCAATATATAGAGCAATCATTAACCCAATCATTTCCTCACTAAAACCTAGCATTGATTGCAAGATGCCTACTGCCGCCATTATCGCTCCTCCAGGAACTCCAGGTGCTGCAACCATAGCAATTCCCAACATAAAAATAAAACCTGCAAAAAGTGTAAAGTCAAATGGCATTCCTTGTAAAATCATAAGCGCAATCGCGCAAGCTGTAATTTTCATCGTGCTACCAGATAAATGTATGGTCGCACATAATGGAATTACAAATCCAGCAATTTTTTCAGAAACTCCATTTTTTAGTGTTTGCTCTAATGTCACCGGAATAGTAGCTGCCGAAGACTGTGTTCCTAATGCTGTAAAATAAGCTGGCATCATGTTTAACAATAATTTCAAAGGATTCTTTTTAGTAAGTATCCCAGCGATTGTATATTGTAGTAGTAGTAATATGATGTGCAAAGCAAAAATTACTCCTATAATATTAATAAAAACAGAAAGTATAGAGAAGACTTTTCCACTAAAGGACATGCTAGCAAATATACCTAATATGAATAATGGTAATAAGGGAACAATTACATTTTCAATTACTTGCATTATGATCTTTTCAAAATCTTTAACTACTAATTTCAAACTTGATTTTTCTTGGTATGATAATCCTAATCCTATTACAAAAGCAAGAACTAAAGCTGTCATTACATCTAAAGCGGGTGGAATAGTAATAGTAAAGTAGGGTGTTAGTTCAAGTGATGAAGTGCTAATTTCGGCAACGTTATTAACATGAGATTCTAGGAGCTGTGGAAATAGACCTGACGTAACTAAGTACGTCATAAATCCAGAAAAAAGAGTAGAGCCATAAGCTATAGCAGCCGTAAGTAATAATAATTTTCCGGCTCCTTTTCCAAGATCAGAAATCGCCGGCATGATTAATCCCATTATGATTAATGGAATAGCAAAGTTCAGGAATTGTCCAAAAAAAGCGTTGAATGTTGTGAAAATTCTATTAAACGATTCTGGAAGATACAATCCGAAAACGATACCAAGAACAATGGCAATAAAAACTTTGAATAATAGGTTAGAAAATAACTTTTTCATAATATATGTCAGTAAGTATAAGACCGAATAGTCTTAAAATCATTTATTTTTAAGTTTGCGAATATACTGCCTATGTATCGAACAAGATAGAAACTCCTCTTTTTTCTTCATTTATTAACATTCATGATACTTCGATTTCTTCATAATATTGTAGAACATTATTTTAGAATAAAAATCTAGATACTCTACTTTTACTTACCGTATGGCCATTTTCAAATTGACAAGAGTTTCATTTACTAGGAAAAAAGTAAGGGTTAGAAAGCCCTGATTTTAGAATATCTCTTAGTTTTAAACTATTATTATACTATATTTGCGACATAATTGGGGGATTAGCTCATTTGGCTAGAGTGCTTGCCTGGCAGGCAAGAGGTGATCGGTTCGAATCCGATATTCTCCACTAATTAAATCAAGCCTTACAGTGATGTGAGGCTTTTTTGATTTCGATACCAAATCATATTTACTGCTTCTCCATTATTTTTTATCAGTTGTATATGAGATTTCAAAATCAATTTCTTATTGTTAGAAAAAGGAGTCCATTCCCTATTATATTTTTAACTTTGCACTAAAATATCAGCTATGCCATCAGAAAAATCAATAGGTTCACTCGTAACGACAATTGAAAATAAAGTTGCGACAATAACCTTTGGTCATCCAGCAAGTAATTCTTTTCCAAGAGAATTATTAGATAGATTGACTGCAGAATTTAAGACATTAAGTGAAAACCAACTTGTCTCTGTCATTGTAATTCAAAGTCAAGGATCGGGTGCTTTCTGTGCAGGCGCTTCGTTTGATGAGCTATTAGCAGTTTCTAATGTGTCTGATGGAACTCAATTTTTCTCTGGTTTTGCAAATTTAATTAATGCGATGCGATCTTGTTCTAAACTTATTGTAGGTCGCGTTCATGGTAAAGCGGTGGGTGGTGGAGTAGGAATTGCTTGCGCTTGTGATTATGCTTTAGCTACTAAAAGCGCTGATGTAAAATTATCAGAATTAGCGATTGGAATAGGCCCGTTTGTTATTGAACCAGCGGTTTCAAGAAAAATTGGAAAAACCGCGATGTCTGAAATGACATTGGCTGCACACGAGTGGAAGTCGGCTGATTGGGCTTTAGCCAAAGGATTATATGCTAATACTTTTGAAAGTATCGAAGAACTTGATGTTGAAATTAATGATTTTAGCTCAAAATTATCTAGTTACAATCCAGAGGCTTTAACTGCAATGAAGAAAGTCTTGTGGGAAGGAACAGAAGAATGGAACACCCTTTTATTAGAGCGCGCGGCAATTTCTGGAAGATTAGTACTTTCTGATTTTACTGTGAATGCTTTATTACAATTCAAAAAATAATCGTTTATGACAATTCTTACTCTTATTCAAAAAGTGAATATTGAAGAAAAATTAAAAGATGCCCCAGATAGTGGATATCAGATAGGCATTCTTATCGGTTCTTTTATTCCTTTTGTAGTTTTAGTTTTGCTAGCGTATTGGATGTATTCAAGCGCAAAAAAGCGAGACAAAGAACTTTAATTAATTATTTATTAAATTTGCACCAAAATAAAAATGCCATGAGCAATATCAGAATCACAAAACAATTTAGTTTCGAAACAGGACATGCTCTATATGGCTATGATGGAAAATGTAAAAATGTTCACGGGCATAGTTATAAATTGTCTGTGACTGTAATAGGATCTCCTATTACGGATCGTTCGAATGTGAAATTTGGAATGGTGATTGACTTTACTGATTTAAAGAAAATAGTAAAGGAAGAAATTGTAGATCAATTTGATCACGCTACTGTTTTTAATGGCACGACGCCGCATGTAGAACTAGCTAATGAGTTAATAAGTCGTGGACATCATGTTATTCTAGTGGATTATCAACCAACGAGTGAAAACATGGTAGTTGATTTTTCAAAAAGAATTATCGACCGTTTACCAGAAGGAATACGTCTTTTCTCTTTAAAATTACAAGAAACTGATTCTTCTTTTGCAGAATGGTTTGCTAGTGATAATTCATAATTCTATTTCATGCATTTACCAAATAATAAAAAAGTATATTTCGCTTCAGATCAGCACTTTGGTGCGCCAAGACCCGAATTGAGTTTTCCACGAGAACAAAAATTTGTCGCTTGGTTAGATGAAATAAAGGACGATGCGGAAGCTATTTTTTTGTTGGGTGATTTATTTGATTTTTGGTTCGAATATAAAACCGTTGTCCCAAAAGGATTTATTCGCGTACTTGGTAAATTGGCCGAAATCCGAGATAGTGGAATTCCTATCTATTTCTTTGTAGGAAATCATGATTTATGGATGGAAGATTATTTCCAGAATGAATTAAATATTCCTGTTTTTCACGACAATCAAGAGTACAAATTTGGAGATAAAACTTTCCTAATAGGTCACGGCGACGGAAAAGGCCCTGGCGACAAGGGTTATAAGCGCATGAAAAAAGTATTCACTAATCCATTTTTCAAATGGCTTTTTAGATGGGTACATCCTGATATAGGAGTACGTTTAGCACAATATCTCTCAGTGAAGAATAAATTGATTTCTGGTGACGAAGATGTGACTTTTCTAGGTGAGGATAAAGAATGGTTAATTTTATATTCAAAAAGGAAATTAGAAACCAAACATTACAATTATCTAATTTTTGGGCACCGTCATTTACCTATGAAACTTTCTGTAGGTGAAAATGCTGAATACGTGAATTTAGGAGATTGGATTAGCTATTTTACCTATGGTGTTTTTGATGGTGAAAATTTTGAAATCAAGAAATACTATAATTAATTCAATCCAATACCGTACAAATAGTCTTCGAGATTTATTTTAAATAAAGTTCCTTCAACAAGATCTTCTACTTTATTTAATTCTTCCATAGTCATTGCTAAATCTATTTGTGAGCAAGGTGTTTTCAATAAAAATTGCTGACAATATCTTTTTAATTGGCAATCAGCGCAATCTTTATTTAGAGAAAAACTCTCTTGGATACAATCCTTAAAGTCGTATAATTCTTCGATACTGAAGTAAAAACCTGTTTCTCTAAAAATGAGTTGTATTTTGTCATGTATAACTTTATTGTCTTTCATCCAGTAAAAAGACGTTCCAAAATCATTGAAATATATTTGCTTAATATCTGCCATGTGAAAATATTTAAGGCAAATGTAGTTATT
The DNA here is from genome assembly GCF_039123485.1 of Flavobacterium sp. PL12. NCBI lineage: Bacteria > Pseudomonadati > Bacteroidota > Flavobacteriia > Flavobacteriales > Flavobacteriaceae > Flavobacterium > Flavobacterium sp. PL12. The sequence goes on along the minus strand of NZ_JBANDI010000033.1, from coordinate 21,999 downwards.
ATTTATAACAGTTCTAAATAAAAAATGATTTTAGGAATTTTCATGTTCCTCTAAATCTTTTCTTAAATCGAGTTTTCTAAAAGTAGGTGAAATAATTCCAGTTGTTAAAACAACTAATAATGTCATGCTTCCGCCAAAGACGACTGCGGTAACGGTTCCCATTAATCTAGCAGTCAATCCACTTTCAAAAGCGCCTAATTCATTAGAAGAACCAACAAACATCGAGTTTACCGCTGAAACTCGGCCGCGCATGTGATCAGGAGTTTTTAATTGTAAAATCGTCTGACGGATTACTACTGAAATGCCATCAAACACGCCGCTAAAAAATAACGCGATTAGTGAAACCCAGAACAATGTTGAAAGTCCAAAAACAATAATGCAGATTCCAAAAGCAAATATGGCAGATAACAGTTTTAATCCTGCATTTTTACTCAAAGGAACGTAAGCAGTTATGATCATAGTTAAAAATGCACCAACTGCCGGAGCAGCTCTCAAAAAACCAAAACCTTCTGGTCCTACTTTTAAAATGTCTTGCGCAAAAATGGGCAATAATGCAATAGCTCCACCAAAAAGTACGGCCACCATATCAAGTGTTATTGCTCCTAAAACTGTCTTATTATTGAATACAAATTTAATTCCCTCTGATAAACTTTGCATTACGGGTTCACCAATTTTAGGATTTAAAATAGGCTTCTTTTTTATCTGGGATAATGTTAGCAATGCAAAAAGTGAAAAGGCAAAAACAGTACACATAGACCAATGAACTCCAATAAGGGTAATCGAAAATCCTGCAAGAGCAGGACCCGCAACTGAAGCTATTTGCCAAACAGAACTACTCCAAGTAGCTGCATTTGGATAAACCTTTTTCGGAACTAATAAGGAAAGTAGTGAAAAGATAGTTGGACCAAGAAAAGCTCGTACTAATCCGCCTAGAAAAACTAAAAAGTAAATAGAATATAAAATAGCTTTTGTTGAGAAATCACTAACGACAGTAGGCCAAGTCAATAAAAATAAGCCAAAGCTAATTACAGAGAAGGCCAATATGCATTTTACAAGTAGCCCTTTTTTTTCTTTTTGGTCAACAATATGCCCCGCAAATAAAGCTAACGAGATGGCGGGAATTACTTCCATTAATCCAATTATTCCTAGTGAAAGCGGATCTTTGGTAATACTGTAGACTTGCCATTCGATAATGATGAACTGCATCGACCAAGCAAAAACCATCGCAAACCGCAGTACTAAAAAAGTGTTGAATTCTTTAAATCGTAGTGCTGCGTATGGATCTTTTTTAATCGGTTTTTCTGAGCTCATCACTTAATACTTTTTAATCTTAATTGGATTGATGTTTTTCCGTTCCATTCATTCTCATCTATACAATAGGCAATTTGAAATGGTTTCTGATTTGTAGTTAAATCGTATTTATCTCCTAAACCAAAACCGATTGCCGCCATGCCTTCACTACTGTTTTGTTTTACAAAAAGACGTAAGTGTTCTTCTTCTTGACCCATTAGTTTTCCATAGCCTGTGTCTTTAACGTCTTTTGTTAAAAAAGTAGGCGTCATATTCATGGGTCCGAATGGCTCAAATTGTTTTAGAATTCGGATTAATTTTGGAGTAATATCAGAAAAATTAATTTCAGCATCAATCGAAATTTCTGGAATAAGCATGTCTGGGTGAATCGTTTTTTCAACTTCTCTTTCGAAAGCTTCTTTAAAAACGGAATAATTTTCAGGAGATAAAGTCATTCCGGCAGCATACATGTGTCCTCCAAATTGCTCTAGATGTTCAGAACATGCTTCGAGTGCGTTGTAAACATCAAAACCTTTCACAGAACGAGCTGATGCAGCATATTTATCGCCGCTTTTTGTAAAAACGAGCGTAGGTCGATAATAGGTTTCTATCAGTCGAGAAGCGACGATTCCAATAACGCCTTTATGCCAATCTTCCTGAAAAACAACTGAAGTAAATCGCTCTTTTTCACCATTTTCATCTATTTGCTTTAAAGCTTCTTTTGTAATTAATTTATCTAAATCCTTGCGCTCTGAATTATAAGATTCGATTTCCGACGCGAATTGTTGCGCTTGTTCAAAATCAAATTCAGTTAGTAATTCAACAGCGTGATTTCCGTGTTTGATTCGGCCAGCTGCATTAATTCGTGGAGCAATGATAAAAACAACATCAGTAATATCTAAAACTTTCTTTTTTATTTGATGAATTAGCGCTTTAATCCCGGGTCTGGGATCGCTATTGATTACTTGTAAACCAAAGTATGCCAAAACTCTATTTTCGCCAGTCATTGGAACAATATCCGCAGCAATAGCCGCAGCTACAAGATCTAAGTAAGGAATTAAGTCGTCTATCGTTTGATTTTGGTTTTTGGCTAAAGCCTGAATGAGCTTAAAGCCAATTCCACAACCACATAATTCGTCGTAAGGATATTCACAATCGTCTCTTTTAGGATCAAGAACTGCAACAGCATCTGGTAAAGTATCGCCAGGTCTGTGGTGATCACATATAATGAAATCTATGTTTCGTTCTTTCGCGTAAGCGATGTGATCAATTGATTTAATACCGCAATCGAGAGCAATGATTAATGAAAATCCATTATCATCAGCATAATCAATTCCCATAAAAGAAATTCCATAACCTTCTAGATAACGATCAGGGATATAGGTAGCTACTTCAAGATAGTAACTTTTTAAGTAGGATGAAACTAGCGAAACTGCAGTGGTTCCATCGACGTCATAATCACCAAAAACTAAAATTCGTTCGTTATTTTCTATTGCTTTTTCGATTCTTTCAACTGCTTTGACCATATCTTTCATCAAGTACGGATCATGCAAATGGTCTAAGGAAGGTCTAAAAAAGTTCTTTGCGTCGTCAAAAGTTTCTATTCCACGCTGAACTAATAATTGGGCTAAAAAATTTTCTACATTTAGGGCTTGCGCCAAATGTTTGATTTTCTCTTCGGAAGGTTTAGTTTTAGTAGTCCAACGCATTTTGATTTTGATTGAGTAGTAACGATTTCTGATTTTAGATTTTGTCTATTAAAATCAAAATTCTTAAATAGTTTATTTCAACTCTAAAGGACTTCCGTAAAATCCAATTCCTTCCCATCCTGTTTTCATAAAATTACGAATGTTTTGGTGATTGGTTTCTTGAGGATTTTTTAATACATCTTCGAAATAATAAGCACCAAAACACGATAATGCTGCTGATTCAGATAAGTCGTTCATTTCGGCAAAAGCCAATATTTTACAAGAACCTGAGTTTTCTCCAGCGGTATTATGTAATGTTCCGTTTTCGAAAGCGGTTGGTTCAAAATTATAATTTTCTTCGATAACAGCAATCGTTTCCTGAAAAGTAATCGTTTCTGGATTTTGATTTAATTTTTCTAAAAAAGCTTGTATGCTCATGTAAATGGTATATTAAGATTGTGAAGCGATATTATTAGCAGCAACTATGGCTCCTTCCATATATCCTGGATTTTGAGAAGCGGTTTCAGAACCCGAAATAAAGAATTTATTATTATACAGTGGTTTTCTATATTCTGCATTTCCATTATTTTCATGTCCCATCACCAGCTCTTCATAAGGAAGAAACGTCAGCGGTTCTTCGCGCCAGATTTTTTCGTGATATTTCACGTAATTTCCAGCCTCAGGGCCAAAAAACTTGGTAAGCTGCAGGATGACTTTCTCTTTTCGTTCCTCTTGTGAAAGCGTGTAAGTGCCACCGTTTAAAAATCCTTTTAAGGCAAAACCTTTATTGTCTGCAGTACTATGGTCATACATTTCTTGAATAATACTTGCTTGGCTATATAAAGTTCCTGAATAATTATTCTCTCTCCAAAAAGGAGTAGCATATTCGACGGCAAACTTTATTGATTCTCCCATCCAGGTATGTGTTTTCTTGGCTAAACGTTCAAGATTTTCAGATAAAGCGGGTTCAAATTTTATTGTCTGAATCAATAAGTGTGGTGGTAAAGTACTAATTACTTTAGCTGATGAATAGAGTTTCTCATTCGAATCAAAAACTTCGATATAATCTTCACAATCTTTTATAAAATCAACTTTAGTTTTTGTTATAATATTTTGAAGACCAACTTTTTCTACTAATTTCTCAATTAAATGTTCAGTTCCACCTTCTATTCGGAAAGATGATTCTTCGGCATCTGAAATTTCAAATTTTTGCGGAGGTACAAAAGACATCGTTTCAAAAAATGAAATTCCACTAGTATGTTGCTTAAAATATGGTATTTTAAAATCCTCTAGTAATTTAATAAGATTTTGATGCGGATTACTAAACCACGTCGCACCCATTTCCATGGTTACTCCCGTAGTTCCCGTAACAGTTTGTATACGACCACCGATACGCTCATTAGCTTCTAAAATCGTGATTTCAAAACCTTTTTTTTGAAGTAAATAAGCAATCATTAATCCAGATAAACCAGCACCGATAATTATTATTTTATTACTATTCATATTTCTTCGTCAGCTGAGAATTTTGATTTTTTAGGCTCCTTAGTTATTGGTTTTCCACCTACGACCACAACTATTTCTCCTCTAGGAGCAGTTTTTTCAAAATGAGTTAAAACTTCTCGAACTGTACCTCTAACATTTTCTTCATGTAGTTTTGACAATTCTCTGCAAACACAGATAGGCCTGTCTTCACCAAAGTAGGTGATAAACTCAGCCAAGGTTTTCAAAAGTTTATGAGGAGAGACATATAAAATCATCGTACGCGTTTCTTCGGCTAAAGCCAAATAACGAGTTTGCTTTCCTTTTTTATCAGGTAAAAAACCTTCAAATATAAATTTATCATTTGGTAAACCACTATTCACTAAAGCAGGAACAAATGCTGTTGCACCGGGTAAACATTCTACTTCAACACCATTTTCGACACATGCTCTAGTCAATAAAAAACCAGGATCTGAAATGGCAGGAGTTCCAGCATCAGAAATTAAAGCGATATTTTCTCCAGCTTTTAATCTCGAAATTAAGTTTTCTACAGTTTTGTGCTCATTGTGCATGTGATGGCTATACATATGTGTGCCAATCTCAAAATGCTTAAGTAGTTTTCCGCTCGTACGGGTATCTTCGGCAAGGATTAGATCGACTTCCTTTAAAATCCTGATAGCGCGGAAAGTCATATCTTCAAGATTGCCAATAGGCGTAGGAACGATATATAATTTTGACATAAATTATTTAATTAAATACAAATTTCAATCTAATCTGAATTTGTTAAAAGGACTGCGTACTCTCTTTTTATGTATTTTCTATAAGAATTTTTTCTCAATAATATCCATAAATCGGTCTTCATATTCCTGCTTGCCTTCCCAGTTATTATAATCTGGCTTCACCATTTCTTGAACGAAATCTCTAGTTTCATAAAAGGTGTTAAAAGTTATAAGCTGGCTCAAAACACGATTGTAATCTTCGCTGCTATTGCCAAAAAGATGTTTTATAAAAGCAAGACGATCGTTAAGATCGATATTAATTCCTTTGGCTAATTTATCGTTAAGAGAAACTGTTTTTGATTCAGATTTCTCTTCAATTTCAGTGGTGAAATTATTTAATTTTTGCTCTGCTATAGGCTCTTCTTCTTTTGGAGTCTCGATAACTACTACAGTTGGAATGTTTTCTATCTGTTGTTTTTTAACAAAAAAGGTGTCGTTGTAATTTCCTCCTAACAAATCTTCAAAGGAGATTTGAACAGCTTCTTGTTTTTTTGGAACTTCTAATTCACTTTCGACTTCATTTTCTTCTGATAATTCGAAAGAAGGTATAAAAGGAGCTGACTCAAGTTCTAAAATTTCCTCTTCAACATCTGTTTTATCATCTTCAGCTTCTTCAACCTCTTCTTCAGTTATTTCCTCAGTAGTTGACGTAACTTCTTGTTCAATTTCATCTTCAATAATGTTTTCCTCCTCAGCAACTACGATTTCTTCTTCCTGTTCTTCATGCTCTTCCTCAACTGGAATTTCTTCTGGAATTGCATTTGGTTCCTCTTCTACTTCTTTTACATTGTCAGCATCTTTTTCTTCAACTACCACTTCATTTGGAATAGTCTCATCAATAGGATTTGCAATTATTTCAGCTTCTGTTTCATTTGAATCCGACTCAGAATCAAAAATTGATTCTATTTTTGCAGCGACATCGTGGTTGCCAATCGTTGGTTTCACTTCACTAAAATGTTCGTCTACAAATCTTAATACAGCTAATTTTTCATATAATTTCTGTGTTTCTAAATACAATTGATTGATGTCAGATTTATTTTTTAACTGTAATACTCTGTGTGCAATGCTGATTAAATCGGCTTCCAATTTTTTTTTCATAACTTTGAAATTATAGTGTTTTAGGCTGGTCTATCTGATATATTCCTTCCGGAGATTTATTTTAGCTTGTGGAAAAAGCGACCTTTTAATAAAAATGTCATACTTTTGAAACGACGTAAAAGTATAAAATTTTTAAGTCGGTTTCCCTATTACAAAGTAATAAAAACTATTCATTTTTTAAGTCAGAAAAATATAAAATGTTTCTCGAAAATACAGTAAATCATAAAGAGCAATTTGGTTGGATCGAAGTCATTTGCGGATCCATGTTTTCGGGTAAAACCGAAGAATTGATACGTCGTTTAAAACGGGCACAATTTGCTAAACAAAAAGTAGAAATTTTCAAACCTGCAATAGATACGCGTTATGACGAAGAAATGGTAGTATCACACGATGCTAACGAGATTCGTTCTACTCCTGTTCCTGCTGCTGCAAATATTGCTATCTTAGCGCAAGGTTGCGACGTTGTTGGAATTGATGAAGCTCAGTTTTTTGATGACGAAATTGTAAAAATTTGTAATGATCTCGCTAATCAAGGTATTCGTGTAATTGTTGCGGGATTAGACATGGATTTTAAAGGAAATCCTTTTGGACCAATGCCTGCGCTTATGGCAACGGCTGAGTATGTAACGAAAGTTCATGCTGTGTGTACACGTACTGGAAATTTAGCGAATTATAGTTTCCGTAAAACAGATAATGATAAGTTAGTAATGCTGGGAGAAACTGAAGAATACGAACCACTAAGTCGTGCCGCATATTATCATGCAATGCGAAAGGATTTAGAGTAGTTTTTATTAACCGTTTGTCAACGTTTAGAACTTTACAAAAGGTTAATAAATTTTAAGCATTGTTAAATATCAAAATTGTTTTGTGATGGGTATTTATGCGAGTAGATAAAATTCTCTAGATTTTCAAAAACTTTAATTACTTCATCTCTTTTTACATTGGTTTTTTTGTTCGAAACGATTGCCAAGTAGGAAGAGAATCTAAAATCCATATAGTTTTCTTTAAGATCAAACGGATTCAAGTGAATATAAACAATTAGATTTCTAAGATAATCATCAGAATCAATTTTCAATCTTTTAAATGGAGATTCTAGTAGCGCTCCATGTCGGTTGTTTACTTTGTTGTACGATTGGGTATAACAACTAATAAGTTTACCTATTTGTTTGCTGAAAATATTAGAGAGAGCATGTAAACCGTACTTTTTTTCGATAGTTGATTTTGTATTTTTTTCTGCAAAAGTTTTGAGCACTTCTTCACTTTTTATTTTAACGATAAAATGAAAATGATTTGACATCAAACAATATGCATATACTTCACAAACTTCACTCAAATAATGTGTAAATTTTGATAAAAAAAATAGGCGATTTTCTTGACTTTTAAAAATTTCACAACTATTTATTCCTCGATTGTATATATGGTAGAAAGTATCAGCTTCAATAATTTCATTTCTGATGTCCATATAATCTGAAGGTTTGCAGTTTAAAATAGATGTGTTTACTTTTAGTAAAGTTTGATTTTTGTAACCTTTGTCAAAGTTTAGAACTTTGACAAAGGTGTTAGATATGAATCTACTAAATTTTCTTCCTCATTCTTGCCACAGGAATATCAAGCTGTTCTCTATACTTCGCAATTGTTCTTCTTGCTATTGGATATCCTTTTTCTTTTAAAATTTCTGCCAATTGATCGTCGGGAAGTGGTTTTTTCTTGTCTTCTTCTTCTATAGTATTTTGCAGAATTTTTTTAATTTCTAGCGTTGATACATCTTCACCTTGATCATTTTTCATTGATTCCGAAAAGAATTCCTTAATTAGTTTCGTTCCATAAGGTGTTTCTACATATTTACTATTTGCAACGCGTGAAATCGTCGAAATATCAAGACCTACTAGATCAGCAATGTCTTTTAAAATCATTGGTCTCAACTTTGTTTCATCACCATCTAAGAAAAATTCTTCTTGATAATGCATAATTGCATTCATCGTTACAAAAAGTGTTTCTTGACGTTGACGGATTGCATCAATAAACCATTTAGCCGAATCTAGTTTTTGTTTTATAAACTGAACAGCGTCTTTTTGCTGTGCTGATTTATCACGCGAATCTTTATACGTCTGCATCATTTCCTGATAATCCTTAGAAACGTGTAGCGAAGGAGCATTCCTTCCATTTAACGTTAATTCAAGTTCGCCATCTACAATTCGAATAGCAAAATCAGGAACTACATTTTCAGTAATTTTATTATTTCCAGTAAAAGCACCACCTGGTTTTGGATTCAGTTTCTCAATTTCGTGAACTGCTTTTTTAAGTTGGTCATTAGAAACACCATATTTCTGAATCAATTTATCATAATGTTTTTTAGTAAAAGCATCAAACTGATTTTCAATGATATCAGTGGCTAATTCAACGGACTCTGTAGGCGTTTTGTGTTTTAATTGCAGCAACAGACATTCCTGTAAGTCCCTAGCACCAACACCTGAAGGTTCAAGTTCATGAATAACTTGCATCATTTTTTCTACGGTTTCTTCATCAGTATAAATACCTTGAGTAAAAGCCATATCATCTACCATATCTGAAACGCTACGACGAATGTATCCCATGTCATCAATACTTCCAACAAGGAATTCTGCGATTTCGCGCTCTTCATCATTTAGTATAAAAGTGTTCAGCTGATTGATTAAATCTTGATGAAAACTAACTGGCGCAGCAAAAGGTGTTTCTCGATCTTCATCGTCGTCACTATAATTGTTGGCTTGTGTTTTGTAATCTGGAGTTTCGTCGTTGCTTAAATATTCATCAATATTTATATCTTCAGCATCGATACGCTCTGATTCAGCATCATCATAATCATCGTAATCTTCATTTTCGAATTCATCTTTCTCGAATTCGTCTTCTTCTTTTCCAGCTTCAAGAGCTGGATTTTCGTTCATTTCTTCTAATAAACGTTGCTCAAAAGCTTGCGTAGGCAATTGAATTAACTTCATCAACTGAATTTGCTGAGGAGATAATTTCTGTGATAATTTTAAATTTAAGAATTGCTTTAGCATTTTTATTGTTTAAAAAGTTTAAGGTCTAGGTTCAGAGCTGCAGAACATTCTACCAACTTTAAACTCTAAGCTTGAAACATATTTTTAAAATTCAGCGTTTTGTGGTGTTCTAGGAAAAGGAATTACATCTCTAATATTTGTCATTCCCGTAACAAAAAGAACCAATCTTTCAAATCCAAGTCCGAAACCAGAGTGAACTGCTGAACCAAAACGTCTAGTGTCTAAATACCACCATAATTCTTCTTCATCAATTCCTAAAGCTCTCATTTTCTCAACTAAAACATCAAAACGTTCCTCTCTTTGAGAACCACCTACGATTTCTCCAATTCCAGGGAAAAGAATATCCATCGCACGAACCGTTTTTCCGTCTTCGTTCAAACGCATGTAAAATGCCTTAATGTTAGCAGGATAATCAAACAAGATTACTGGACATTTAAAGTGTTTTTCCACTAAGTAGCGCTCGTGTTCTGACTGTAAATCAGCTCCCCATTCATTAATGATATAGTTGAATTTTTTCTTTTTATTTGGAGTACAATCTCTCAAAATATCGATAGCTTCAGTGTATGAAACACGCTTGAAGTTATTTTCTAGTACAAAATTTAACTTTTCTAAAAGAGGCATTTCGCTTCTTTCGGCAGCTGGTTTTGATTTTTCTTCATCTAATAAACGTCCTTCTAAGAATTTTAAATCCTCAGGGCATTTATCCATCGTGTATTTAATCACGTACTGAATAAAATCTTCTGCTAAGTCCATATTGTCATTCAAATCATTGAACGCTACTTCTGGTTCAATCATCCAAAATTCAGCAAGGTGACGAGATGTATTAGAGTTTTCCGCTCTAAAAGTTGGTCCAAAAGTATAGATTTGGCCCAAAGCCATTGCAAAAGTCTCACCCTCTAATTGTCCAGAAACAGTCAAATTAGTTTCTTTTCCAAAGAAATCTTCTTTATAATCTACCTTTCCATCTTCTGTTCTTGGTGTATCGTCAAAAGGTAAAGCCGTTACTTTAAACATTTCGCCAGCACCTTCCGCATCAGATCCTGTGATAATTGGAGTATTTACATATACAAATCCTTTTTGTTGGAAATAACTATGAACTGCGTATGATAAAACCGAACGCACTCTCATAATTGCTCCAAACATATTTGTTCGCACTCTTAAATGTGCATTTTCGCGCAAAAAATCAAGACTTGGTTTGTTCTTAGGTTGTATTGGAAATTTTTCAGCATCTGAATCTCCTAGAATTTCTAGTTTTGCAACTTGAATTTCAAATTTTTGTCCAGCGCCTTTGCTTTCAATCAAAGTTCCTGTCACAGATATTGCTGCTCCAGTAGTAATTCTCTTCAATGTTTCGTCTGGAGTATTCTCAAAATCTACCACACATTGAATATTATCAATGGTTGAACCATCGTTTAAGGCAATAAATTGATTGTTTCTAAAAGTTCTCACCCATCCTTTTGCATTTACTTCATGAAGCGTCGTAGTACTGTTTAGTAAGTCTTTAACTTTTGTATGTCTCATTTTATGTGTATAGTTGATATTAAAAATTGTCTCGTAACTTAACTGCAAATATAATTGATTTGTTTCTATTTTTAAGATGAGAATTGATGTAATCAGGAGCTATTTTCGCTCCCGAAGCATCGGGACGCTATATCCCTGACCAAAAAGCAGGGGATGCCGCTGCTATTGGAGCTATGGTATAGTGGAATTACAGTTTTTTTATCATGTAAAAAGTCAATGTACTATATTCAAACTTGGAATTTTTCATAAATGAGTATGATTAGTTATTCGTCTTTCGATAATTAAATCGTTTTAACAATCCATGTTAGTTTTATTGGATTTTATTCAAGTCGTAAAGAGTCTATAATTAATCCTGCCTTTTAGAACCGACAATAATAAAACAAAAAAACAGTTTCAAAATTAAATTTGAAACTGTTTTTTTGCAATCTGTAATAAGAAAAACTTTAAATTATATTCTCTCTACTTTAAGTAATTCAATTTCTTTTTCACCTTCTTCAAATGACCAAGTAAGTTTGTCTCCAGCTTGGTATCCTACTAATGCAAGTCCCATTGTTGACATGATAGACTCAGTATTGTTTCTTCTTTTTGCTTTGTCTGGCGCTACAAATGTGAAAACTTCTTCTTCATTGGTATCAAGATATTTTACTGTTGCACGAGTATCAATGTTCACAACATCTTCTGGAAGTTCTTTTCTAGTAACTTGTTTAGCACTTTTAAGTTGTGCAAGTAAAGTTGCTTCTTGAATTGGAGTTGCTTTTTTTCTTTTGACATGATCTTTAATCATATCATATATTCCTGTAGTTAAAATTAAACTTTTTGACATTTTGTTTTGTGTTATTGCATTTCTCTAGGAAGTTTTTTTAAACCCAAATATCAAATGCCCACACTATTGAAAGATGAGATTTGACCGTGAAAAACTTCATCAAAAGATTTGATGCGTTATTTTATAAAGATAAATTGAATAGTAAAGTAGTCCCTGTCTTGGGTAGCGACAGGGTTTAATATATAAACTCTTTTGAGCTCTTTAAAAAAGCATCGTCTTGTTTATACTGCAAAGACAAAACAAGCCCTAACTTGTGAGATTTTTTATATAAAAAATAGGCGTTGTTCATTTTGTTGCTTTTTGCTAAATGCTAAGATAGATCAAATAATAGTGATTTCAAAATCATTGCTCGATCTATTGATGCTATTAACAATTGATTGGCAAGTTTTAAGATGTTCTTTAAGTAATCTTTAAGGATTACGACTCTTTTGAAATTATTTCTTGTAAATCATTCGTGTAGAGATAGCAATTCTATTCCACGAATTAATTACCACAATTAGCATAATAAGTTGCGCTGTGATTTTTTCGCCAAAGCGAGCAATTACGCTGTTGTAAGTTAAATCATTGACTCCATTTTCTGAGATATCTGTTACTTCTTCTGTCAATTGAAGGATTGCCTTTTCATCTTCAGAAAAAAGATGTGACTCTTTCCAAGCTGATAGTAAATATATTCGACGTTCACTTTCACCTAATTTTATTGCTTCTTCCGTATGCATGTCTAGACAGTAAGCGCATTTATTAATTTGAGAAGCTCTTATTTTTATAAGTTCTTTAAGTGTTGAAGATACTTCAGTACTTTTTGCGTAGTTTTCTAAAGCCATCATTGCTTTATACGCTTCTGGCTGCAAATCTTTTATTGAAATTCTTATTGTCATTCTATTTGCTATTTTTTGATCACTAATTTTTTCAAATAATCACTTGTAACTTCGTTGGATGTTATTTCTGATAAGCCTTCTAAATTTTTTAATTTTAGTGCTATGTCTTTCATCGCTTTCATTGCAATTTTTAAAAAAGCAGGTCCTAAACTCACTCTTACAACTCCTATTTCTTTCAGAATATTTAATTCAGGAACACTAGGGAGAGTCAATATGTTGATAGGCATATTTAGTTCTTCAACTAATGCTTTGATATCTTCTTTTTGTCGAATAGCAATAGGGAATAAGCAATCAGCTCCAGCATTTTTATAAGCAAGTCCTCTTTTTAAAGTTTCTTGAAGTTTTGATTCGGGAGTAGTAAATACTTCTCCATGAATATATACGTCAGTTCGAGCATTTATAAATAATGAAATCCCCATGTTAGTAGAAACACTTTTAATAATTTCAATTCGTTTGCATTGAATGTTTATCGGAATCAGTTCGTTCGTTTCTCTATTTGTATCCTCAATATTAATTCCTACTATTCCAGTTGCAATGAGTTTCTTGACATTTTCTTCAAGTTGAATATAATTGTTAGCATAACCACTCTCTATATCCGCTGTCACCGGTATATTAACGCTTTTTGTGATGGTGGTAAGGAGCGTTAGCAGTTGGTCGAAAGGTAAATATTCGCCGTCATTGTATCCGTTTGTGTAGGCAATAGAAGCACTCGCTGTTGCAATAGCTGGGTAGTCCAAACTTTCTAATAATGAAGCTCCTAATGAATCCCAAACATTGGGTAATACAAGCATTTTTCCAGAATGATGCAGTGCATGAAATTGTTTAGCTTTTATTTGTTGCTGTTTAGTATCTTTCATTTTGCTTAGCTATATTTTAAAAAAAGTACACTTTTTTATTATTATTGTTCTTTTCAAAAGTAACTCTATTATTTCGCAATAAGAGTAAAATTTGGTATTCAAAATTCAGAAATATGAAATGATATTCCAGCGAAATTTAGAAATTTAATTTGGTCAAATTTACTTTACTTTAGTCAAAGCGGTTCTTTTATGAGCTGCAATATAATCTGTTTTCGAGCTCTTAAATCCATATTGAGGATCTTTTTCATTCGCGTGATGCGTATATCCTTCATAATCAAAATCTTTGATGTGTATTTTAATTATTGTTCCATATGACATCCCTGCTTTTGAGTTCCAACTTACTTAGTCGCCAACTTTAAATAGAGTTTTCATAATCTAATTTTGATGATTGGTCACATGGTTTTTGGCTGCAGCCAAATGATGAAAATTTTATTCCTGCTCCGAGTAAAATACGTTTTCTCCCACTATTCTCGCTGGTGCGGTGTATTTGTGTTCCTGGACTTTGTTTATTCCCATAATGTGGAGTACGTTCCAACCTTTTGCTTTCAAATAATCAGAAACCATCGAACGATGGCATCTCCACCAAACGGCTTCGGAACACATGTATGCAGTAGTTTGCTTTAAAGCTATTTCTTCTAAATGAGTAACAGCATTTTTAAATTCAGTAGTTTCCATGTAATCCGCGTAACCTCTAAAGGATTCGTTTTTCCAAACCGTATTTTTAGAATCTTTGTTGGCTTTTCTTCGTCCGCCTAAGTCAAGCATGTGAATGTATTGGATTCCTGCTTCGTTTAATGATACTTTTAAATTTTCTTGATCGAATTGTGGAAATTTACGTGAACCTGGAAAACGACGAATGTCTACAATAATTTTTATATCAAAAGAGCGTAGCATAGCCAGAAATTCGGCAATAGTATGCGTAGAATGTCCTATGCTGTAAATTACTGGTGCCTTCATAATAGATTATTCAACGTGAGGATATATTTGTCAATGTACAATTGTTTCTCTTTTGACTTGTACTGCTGAATATAACGCGGATGTTCTAGTACTTTTAATTGGCCGAATAATTGTGCTTCTTTATTTAATTTTTGAATGAATAATGCATTTTTCTTTCCTAGCACATAAACTTGGGAAGTATCTAATCCCAAGCTAATGTGCTCTTTTAAAGTCAAAATCATAAAATCTTTGACCATTTCAAAAAGTTTGTTATCATCGTAATAATTAGCGTTCAACAATTTTCCTTCTTTTGTTTTTCGAACTATCGCTAATGGAAATGGTGAATTGACGTAAAATTGCTTGTAGAAATCAATAGGACCGCCAAATTCCTGAATCATGTCATACATAAAAACAGAGGATATTTCGTGCGTGTGTGCTGATCTCATTTTGATACCGCAAGCACTTTCTAATCTTTTAGTATCTGTAAATGGAACTCCAGTAACGCCGGCGCCATGCCGACTTGGATTTATACCAACAATAAATTTTCTTTTTTCTGAATCAGCGTAGAATTTTTGATAAAACTGTCGCATTACTTCCATTGTTTCAGGATTGTCCGCGTAAGGATTTAGTACTTGGAATCCGTCTGGTAGCGCTCCTGAATACTGCAATTGACGATTGAAACTGATTATTTTATCTCCAAAACTTTCTATCATAATAATTTTATTCTTGTTATTAAAGATGCTTTCACGATTTCTTTAATAGTAATTCTTTTTAAAAGTGGCCTTTAGTAAAGTTACTGAAAAAGATTTTACAAAAAAAAAGAGGATCCAAATTCCGAAGTAAATCGGGATTTGAATCCTCTAATATATTTTAAGAACTGACTTTTTTTAGCTAATTCATAAAGGAGTGGTAATTTAGTTTCCTCTGTAAGTGGAGTAACCAAATGGTGAAAGCGTTATTGGAACGTGATAATGCTCGTTATCTTTTAGTTCAAAAACAATTTCGATAAAAGGATAGAATGATTTTTGTCCTGCTTTTTCGAAATATGGAGCAGTGTGGAACGTTAATTTATAAATTCCAGTATGATCTTTTCCATCTGCTTTAACGAAATCTCCAATACGTCCGTTTTTGTCAGTAAATTTTTCATCGACTTGTTTCCACTTCGAATTTTTTTCCTGTTTTGATAAAGTTATTTTAACATCAGGAGCTGGTTTTCCTTGAGTGATGTCAAGAATATGACTTGACAATTGATATTTTACTTCTTGAGCAAATGACATACTTGCTGTTGCAAGAAATAATACTAATAAGATACTTTTTATTTTCATTGTAATTTAATTAAGTGATTATTGACTAATTTTAAAACCTAGATTTTCTACTGCTTTTATTGCGATATTGTTATCGTTTTCTGATCCGCCACCACCTGAAACGCCGATGCTCCCTACCAAATTACCATCTTTCCAGATTGGCGTTCCGCCTCCTAATAAAAGTAATTCAGGTAACGTATTTAAATTTTTTGCATCCTTACTTTCTTCTGCATTTTTCATCAATTGTAAACTTGGAGTTTTTGTAGATAACGATGTAAACGCTTTTCTTCTTGATGCTTCTGTGTTATGCAGCCCAACGTTATCACCTTTAAGTAATAAAATCGTTACGCCGGAGGAGTTTAATACGGCAACAGAAACTTTTTTGTTGATTTTTTGCGCTTCTAAGTTGGCTTGTTTGGCAAGTTCTAATGCTCCTTCTTGATTTAATTCTGCTGATTTAACCAAATACTGTGCTGAGGCAGAATAAGCAAAAAGTAAAAAAAGAGCGCTTCCTAAGATTTTTTTTCTAATATTCATAATATATATTATTGATCGGTGACATGTCATTAAAGTGTTTGATCCTTCAGTGTTAAAGCTTAATTTAGAACAATCATTTCTTACGACTCTACAAAGGTAATTAGTTTAGCTTTTGGAATAAATGCCTGTTCCAAATAAGTTAACAGCTGTTAATGCAAATTTTACAAAATTAAACTGCTTTTTTACTTTAGTAATAAAACAAGTAAATGAGAATAAAATATTTTTAAAAATCTATTTATCAACAAATTATGATTTGAAGATATTGTTTTTCCATCAATAGGAAAATGATTTAGATGACTAAATAGAGTTTTTCACAATTACTCAAACCTTTTATCACTTCACAACAGAATCATAAAATTTTGAAGTAATTCTATTTGCTTTTACTTCGATTTATCTAAATCTTCGTGATCCTTTTCATTTGGATTATTTAAAATGTCAATTTTTGGCTCCATGAATTCTTGCTTGTTTGCCAATGATTTGTTCAACGTTAAAACTAGACAAGGCAGCAACATCAAGTTAGACAACATACCAAAAGCAAGTGTGATGGCTATCAATCCTCCTAAGGCAACTGTTCCACCAAAATCAGATAACATAAATACTGAAAAACCAACAAATAAAACCACTGACGTATAGAACATACTTATACCGGATTCTTTAATAGTAGCAAAAACTGATTTCTTAATCTTCCAATTGTTGTTTTTTAGCTCTTGACGGTATTGTGCTAAAAAGTGAATTGTATCGTCTACCGAAAGTCCGAAAGCAATACTAAAAACTAAAATTGTAGATGGTTTTAATGGAATCCCAAAATAACCCATCAATCCAGCCGTGATTACTAATGGAAGTAAATTTGGAATCAGCGAAACCACAACCATTTTGAAAGAACGGAACATGAAAACCATTAATAACGAAATCAAGAATACTGCAAAGAGTAATGACGTAACTAAATTATCTAGTAAATACTGTGTCCCTTTTTCGAAAACTAAAGCCTTGCCAGTCATAACTACATCATAACGGTCTTTAGGAAAAACTTTATTTGCTTTCGCCCAAAGCTGGTCTTCAATTTTAGCCATATTTCCAGTGCCAATGTCACGCATAAAAGTGGTAATTCTAGCCACTTGGCCCGTGCTATCAACATAGCTTTTCATTAAGTTATCCTTGCTGTTTTTAGTAGCGTTTTTAGCATAGCTTAATATGAAATTTTGCTCTTGCGAAGTTGGTAAATCATAATAATCAGGGTTACCGTTGTAATATGCTTGTTTAGAATATTTAACAAGATTTAATATCGAAATAGGTTTAGAAAGTTCTGGAATTTCTTCGATCGTTTCTTGAAGTTCGTCCATTCTTTTTAGTGTAGACAAATTCATTACTCCCTTTTTTCTTTTGGTGTCAACCGTAATTTCCAATGGCATGATTCCTTCAAATTCTTTTTCGAAGAATAAAATGTCTTTATAGAAACTTGTATTCTTAGGCATGTCCTCAATTAAACTACCAGATGTTTTGATTTTTAGCGCACCTACGATACTTACAAAAAAGATAACTAAAGCAATAGCATAAACATAACCTCTATTGTATTTGACAGTTTTTGCAATCCAGCTGATAAATACTCGAGTATAATTTCGATTTAAATGTGCTAAATGCTTTTCTTTAGGAACTTGTTGGTAACTGTAGTAAATCGGAATTACAATCAAACATAAAAAGAATAGTGATACAATACTTAATGAAGATATAATTCCAAATTCCTTTAAAAGTTGGCTGCTAGTAATTATGAAAGTAGCAAATCCAGCTGCTGTGGTAAGGTTTGTCATTAAAGTTGCTGTTCCTACTTTTGTAATCACGCGCTGCAAAGCTCTCGCCTTATTGTGGTGTGCACTATATTCTTGCTGGTATTTATTGGTTAGAAATATACAATTTGGAATTCCAATAACGATAACTAATGTTGGAACTAGAGCCGTTAAAACGGTAATGTGATAATTGAATAAACCAAGTAATCCAAAAGTCCACATTACACCAATAATCACAATTACAATAGCAATTAACGTAGCTCTAAACGAGCGAAAGAAAAAGAAAAATATTAGTGAGGTAAGTAATAATGAAGCGCCTATGAATAAACTAATTTCGTTTAAAATGCTCAATGCGTTTAATGTTCTAATGTAAGGCATTCCTGAAACGCGTAAATCAATACCGGTTTCTTTCTCAAAGGCGTCGATTTTCGGAATAAAACTTTTTACAATGTAATCTTTGCGATGTGCAGTATTAACAATTTTTTTATCTAGATATATCGCTGAACGGATACTTCCACTTTTTTTATTAAAAAGTAATCCTTCATAAAAAGGCATGTTTTCAAACAAATCCTTTTTGATGGTCTTTAAGTATTGTGGACTATTTGTTTTATTGGTATCTACGAAAGGAACTAGTTCAAATGTTTGTAGGTTGTCATTTTTCTTCAGTTGTTTTAAATCGTTTACTGATACAACTAAATCTACTTCTTTTTGCGCTTTAATCTCCTTCATCAATTTATTCCAAGCGGCAAAAGCTTTAGGCGTAAAAAAAGCATCATCTTTTACTCCAACAACGATTAAATTTCCTTCTTCTCCAAATTTTTCTAAGAATGCGTTGTACTCTTTGTTAACGATATGATCGTCAGGTAGTAAATTAGCTTCCGTAAATGAAAATTGTATGTTTTTCCACTGCAATGCTAAAAGAGCTGTTATCACAAAGATAATGGATAACATAAAAATTCTATTTTTAAGGACAATTCGAGCTACTAGTTCCCAAAATCCCAAGCTAAACCACTTCGCCATATTTCATATATCAAGGGTACAAAGGTAATTAAATGTGTTCGATGTCATTTGTTTTAGCTTGTTTTTTTTGAGAATATCGAACTTATTCTCCTCCAATTTATTTTATTTTTAACCATAAAAATATCAGAATTTAAATGATACATTTGGTTGCTATTTAGCAGTGTTTACGTTGGGTAATAATGGGATATAATTATATATGAAAAAATATAAAAACGCACTTTTTTATTTTGGTGTAACAGGAGGTTTTTCTGCTCTAATATATTGGATTATTGGGAAAGGAAAATTTCTAGAAGCTAGTAAAACAATTGAAACACCAGAAAGTGGTAACGGTTCTTGGAATGATTTTTTAGCTTCCATGCAGTATAATTTTCAAGATCCCTTAGCTATATTATTAGCTCAAATAGTAACTATAATTCTTGTCGCTCGATTCTTTGGTTGGGTTTTTAAAAAAATTGGTCAGCCGTCTGTAATTGGTGAAATTATTGCTGGAATTGTGCTTGGTCCATCTTTATTAGGAATGTATTTCCCAGGATTTTCTGCTGCTTTGTTTCCAGTAGAATCCTTAGGAAATTTAAAATTTTTAAGCCAAATAGGATTAATCCTTTTCATGTTTGTCATTGGGATGGAATTAGACATGAAAGTTTTGAAAAATAAAGCTAATGAAGCGATTGTGATCAGTCACGCCAGTATTGTAATTCCATTTGCCTTAGGTATTGGTTTAGCTTATTTTGTATATGATCAATTTGCTCCAGAAGGAGTAAAGTTTCTTTCTTTCAGTTTATTTATGGGAATTGCTTTAAGTATTACGGCTTTTCCAGTATTAGCGAGGATTGTTCAAGAAAGAGGAATTCATAAAACGAAACTTGGAGCAATCGTTATTACTTGCGCAGCGGCAGATGACATCACAGCTTGGTGTATTCTGGCGGTCGTTATTGCGATTGTAAAAGCAGGGACTTTCGTTAGTTCTTTATATATTATTTCGCTTGCTATTATTTATGTGATGGTTATGATTTTTATCGTAAAACCATTTTTGAAAAGGATTGGTGATTTATATGGTTCGAAAGAGAGCATCGGCAAACCAGTAGTTGCTATCTTTTTCTTAGTATTAATTATGTCTTCATATGCAACGGAGGTAATAGGGATTCACGCACTTTTTGGAGCATTTATGGCGGGAGCAATTATGCCAGATGTTCCCAAGTTTAGATCTATTTTTATTGAAAAAGTCGAAGATGTTGCTTTGATTTTATTACTTCCTTTATTTTTCGTTTTTACAGGTTTAAAAACAGAAATAGGATTGTTAAACGATCCATATCTTTGGAAAGTTACCGGATTTATTATTCTTGTAGCTGTTGTTGGTAAGTTTTTAGGTAGCGCTTTGGCAGCTAAATTTGTTGGGCAAAGCTGGCGTGATAGTTTAACCATTGGTGCTTTAATGAATACCAGAGGTTTGATGGAACTGATTGTATTGAATATTGGATTAGAGCTAAAAGTATTAACTCCTGAAGTATTCACCATGATGGTTATTATGGCATTAGTAACGACTTTTATGACTGGACCGGCATTAGATTTAATTAACTTTTTATTTAAAACAAAAGACAGCGATACTGTTGTTCAAGCCACAAATTTTAATAAATACCGAATCCTAATTTCGTTTGGGAACAATGAAAAAGGAAAATCATTACTTCGGTTAGCTAACAGTTTAGTAAAGAAACAAAAAGCGCAATCTTGTATTACAGTAATGCATTTGTCATTGAGTGATGAGGTACATTCTTTTAATTTAGATGATAAAGAGAAAAATATTTTTCATCCTATTGTTGAACAATCGCAATTGTTGGATCAAGACATAAAGACAATTTTTAAAGCTACAGTCGATATTGAGACTGAAATCGCTGACGTTGCAAATCAAGGAGATTACGATTTGTTATTAGTTGGTTTAGGAAAATCAATTTTCGAAGGGACTATTTTAGGGAAAGTTATTGGTTTTACTACTAGAATTATTAATCCAGATCGACTAATCGATAAGTTTACTGGAAAAGAAGGACTATTCGAAAACTCTCCTTTTGATGAGAGAACAAGACAGATTATTTCGAAAACAAAAATGCCATTAGGAATTTTAATTGATAAGGACTTACAAGAAGTCGAACGTGTATTTGTTCCAATCTTTCGTTCTGAAGATTCGTTTTTGATTGAATATGCTCAAAAATTAATTTTTAATAACAATTCCGAAGTCGTAATTTTGGACGCAAATGGACTTCTTCAAACCAATTTTGTTTTGAAAAGTGCGCTAGATTCTTTAGAGCAGAAATACCCAAATAATATTAGTTTGATCTCGAGTCAAACGATTGAAAAGGAATTTTTAGAGCTACAGGATTTAATGTTAATTAGTCTCGAAAGTTGGAAACAAATAGTCGATTCTAATACTATTTGGCTGAGCGAAGTTCCTTCGGTCTTAATTTTAAAACAGTAATATGAATTGGATTTTATTGATTATTGGTGGTCTTTTTGAAGTTGGTTTTGCAACTTGTTTAGGAAAAGCAAAAGAAACTTCAGGAATGACGTCAACATTATGGTTGTTTGGATTCCTAGCTTGTTTAGCAGTAAGTATGTTATTACTTTACAAAGCGACACAAACCTTACCTATCGGAACAGCGTACGCAGTTTGGACTGGAATAGGAGCTGTAGGAACAGTGTTAGTTGGGATTTTTGTATTTAAAGAACCTGCTGATTTCTGGCGAATATTCTTTATAACAACTTTGATTAGCTCTATTATAGGACTTAAATTTGTCTCAAGTACTTAAAATGCTAGCTTTGACTTATAGAGGAAATAAAAAATCCGTCTCGTTACAAATGTAGCGAGACGGATTTTTTTATGTTTTGTCCCGTCCTGAAATAGCGATACACAAAAAAGTATCCTTATGGAAAACCTAGAAGTAAGTCGCTATTTAAAGCGAACCCAAAAAGATTATTCAA